>VBHV01000030.1 GCA_005881995.1 Chloroflexota bacterium
CCATCGATGAAGGACTGGTCGCTTGCCAGGAGCCGGTGACCCGGGTACGCTTTCTCAATACGAACACCCAGAAGGTGATTGTCGCACATGTGCCTACCCGCAATGGCCGGTTTGAACCGGAGGGCGAGTATACTATTCCTGGTGTGCCGGGAACGGGCTCAAAGATCGTCCTGGATTTTCTTGAACCAGGGGGAGCCGTCACGGGGAAACTGTTCCCCACAGGACAGGTCAGAGATGTCTTGCATGTGCCAGGGATCGGGCATATCGAGGTCTCGATCGTGGATGCCGCCAATCCTCTGGTGTTTTGTCGCAGTGAAGACTTTGGGCTGAGTGGGCAGG
>VBHV01000615.1 GCA_005881995.1 Chloroflexota bacterium
GAATTCATCATGCCAACGGTGGTCATGGAGGATGGACATCCCATCGCTGTGGTCAAAGCGGGGGACGCGCTCATTCATTACAATTTCCGGCCCGACCGCGCGCGCCAATTGACCAAAGCCTTCGTTCAGCAAGAGTTGCCCCCGCAGGCAGAGGGAAAGTTTAACCGGGGGCCGCGCCTGCAAGACCTGGCATACGTGATGATGACGGAATATGAAGAGGGATTAGACGCGGATGTGGCCTACCGTGCCGACGAGGTGGAGATGCCCTTAGCGCGCGTCATCTCCGAACACGGCCTGCGGCAATTTCACACCGCCGAGACCGAGAAGTACGCTCATGTCACTTACTTCATTAATGGGCGGCGCGAAACGCCGTTTCCGGGAGAAGACCGCCTACTGGTGCCATCCCCCAAAGTGCCAACCTACGATCTGCAGCCGGAGATGAGCGCGGCAGGCATCACCGATACCGCCGTCGAACGCATTCGCAGCGGGCAATACGACCTGGTCATTATGAACTACGCCAACGCGGACATGGTCGGCCACACCGGGGTGATCGAGGCCGCCATCAAGGCGGTCGAGGCGGTCGATACAGGCGTCGGGCGCGTCGTTGAGGCAACCCTGGCTATGGGCGGCGGACTGCTCATCACAGCAGATCATGGCAACGCCGAACAGTTGATCGAGTATGACACCGGCAAACCATTCACCGCGCACACCACCAACCCCGTGCCGCTCTACCTCGTCGTACCACAACTGGCCCAGGCCAGGCTGCGTTCCGATGGTATCCTTGCCGACGTGTCGTCTACTATTTTGGAAATCATGCAGATTCCACAGCCTAAAGATATGACCGGGCGTTCGTTGATGGTATGATAACGAGCGCTCCCGCCCTGGAATCCCTACTGCTGAGAAACACCAGGTTTTTCGCGGATTTTTAACCTCAAATCCCATGTAAGTTATCCACACATTCAATAGAAACATGTGGATAACTTACTACAGGTGTGGATAAGCAACCCCGCTCGACAGGCCAATTACCCGATTCTTTCCAGGTTCATCAGTGGCACAATCAGCCTGGAGCCATCCGCCAGGCGCAATCTCGCCGCTCGCGCGTATACGCCGGAGAGGAAAACATGCTGGTGCGCGAAGAAATGTTCTATCTGACCTATCTCACCCTCGTACATACCCGCACTCACACGTACCTGTGAATCCAGCAGCAGTGTGGGATCGGGCGATTCCGGCTGCCAGTTCTGTTGCGCTTCTTCCACCGGTAAGGAGATAACGAGTTCAGGGTACATAGTATAACGTACCGAAGTAACGCCGGAGATCAGAGCTACCGAACCGTTCCGCTGGCTCAGCGCCTGCATAGTTGTCTCAGGCATCGCCATCGTGCCAGGACCCTCGGTAAAGAGCAGCGTCAAGGGCGGAAGTTTAGCCTGCGCCATATCGACATTGACGCTGTTCAACAGGTCGAGCATATCGACGCCTAAAAAGCTTTCCAGGTCACGGGTCGTAATACTACTGGCCACGACGCCCACCACTCCCGAATTGATGGCCTGCCTCAGCAATGCAGCATCTACAGGGCCAGGAATCACCAGGATTGCGCCGGGCGGCATTGGCAACGGAGACGATGAAAGCTGATACGCATTGGAGGGTTGCCACCATGTAAGTACACCCACAGCCTGCTGTCCCGCGCCAATCTTCCCCCCAATAATGGAGGCGCGTGTCTTAATGACCACTCCTCCACGACGAGTAATCTCCACCACCTGGCCACGCAGACCGGCACGGGCGATAACCGGAGGAATAGGGGTAGCAGGAGGATTTTGTTGCATCTGAGTCTGAGCAGTTCTACCATACCCAATTTTTTCCAGGCGGAGAACAGCTTGATCCGGCAGCACATCCTGTCCCACCTGCACCAGCGGAATCGCCCTCGTCTTATACCCAATAGCGCGGCGTTCCCACTCAATCTCCATCTGTGTCACTACCGGCCACCCGGAGGGATAGACCATAGCTCCACCTGCCTTTTACCATATTTTTCCCTGTGCCCAGCACCTTTTCTAATGACCACATGCATTATAAGCGATTCCACAAGCAGAGTAAAAGACCCGGTAATAAAGTCCATCCTTAAGGGTGCACGGTTGGATGGTAAACCTCAACCATTCAAATCAAAAAATAATACCGCGCAAAATGAGCGGTATTTGCACACTATTTCAACCCCCCTGCACCGCACGACCAGGCACCACCTCAAACAGGTGCAAAGGGGTCTGGTAATTTCTACGCTCCCATCACCTGCATCCACTGCAACAGCCTTGCCTGCCGCTCAGCCTCATTCGTCGAAAATGTCAGCGGCCTGCCGCGCGCATCGATGATCAGACCTATCAGGCCACCATCGATCTCCTCGGCGGCGCGTGCCCTTTCACCCGGTCCCAGCCCGACATCGGCGGTGGGAGCGGGATAGAGCGTCAATAAGGCTTGCTCGTTGAGGCGTAGGGGGATGATTTCAATCGAGCCGGTCATGACTTCAGCCGTCACCTGGCGCCCATTGCTATACTCAACCCCGACGCGAATAGCTGCCTGGCCGGAGGGTAAATCGCCGAATGGCACCACGCAGGTACCCAGGCGATGCATCACCGCGTCGTTTTCATTGACCTGCACCGCCGCGATAGGCGCAACGGTGGCAACTGCACCAAGCTGCGAGATAAGCATGGTTCGATCCAGCACCAGCGAAGTCACGCCTCGCGGTTGCAGCGCATCTAGCAGCATCAATGCAGCCTGCCCAAATTTGGGCGCTTGCGAGAGAACGCCGCCGGTCGCTAAGATCAAATCAGCATCAAACGGGCCGAAACTATCCTGCCCGGTTGCCTCTTTAGTGAGGATGATGGCTTCACGCGCAAATGCCTGGATAATCTGGAGTTCACGATAGCTGGTCGGGAGAGCCTCCGCGTGCAGCATGTGGTTCATCACATACTCGCGCAGCTCATCTTCCGTGATCGTAAAAGGTAGCCAGCGCGCTATACGCTGCACACCCACCTGCTGTAAAATAGTGCCGAGACCGGTACCCACACCTACGCCAGGGTTTACCAGGGGAATAAAATCGCCACGCTCACCGGCCATCATCAAAGTCGTCGTACTCGATCCGGCATCCACTGCCGTGACATTCATGGAATAGTGCTGCGCGAGAAAGCGCACCAGGCTGCTGAGCGAACTGGCGGTACCAACCGGCACGGCCTGAGACCAGGAACCCAGGGTCGAATAACCAGGAATGCGCTGTATCACGTCACGTTCATACAACGCGCTCGCGGCCATACTGGTTGGACCAAGCTGCGCCTGTGATACCAGCGTTTCAACACGCGTAACTTCCGCGTAACCGTTGAGCATGCGCCGCACCGCTTCGACAAACTGCGGCGCACCCGCATACAGCACGGGAAGCTGGTAATCCTCGGCCTGCTGGTTCGCGTCTTGCGCAGCGCGTATAATCAGCTCGCAGGCCTGTTGCAGTGGAGCAGCTCCGGCTGGACTATCGGTTAATCCAACGATGAGCGCTGCATGCGGATGCAACTCACGCATGCGCCCGATCTGGCGTTCCCACTCCCGATTGATTTGCTCAGGCGTCCACGCACCGGTATGCATGGGAGAGGTACCCGCCTGGCCCGCGCCTACAGCCGAAAGCGAGTTCGGCGTCGTGGCGGCGAGGTATGCCGGGGCAGGTATGGTATAAGTTTCAGCGTGAAGACCTGAGGCAGACTGCGCAGCAAGTCCCTCGAGTTCTTGATTCACAGCGCCCAGCACTACCAGGCGCATTGGACCACCAATACTGATCGTCGAGACAAACAGATCAACGCCGTCACCTGAGGAGTCTTCTGGGAATATGATGTGCCCATCCGCGATAAAGTGACGCCCCGTAATATACTCGATCTCGCTGATCGCCGAAATAACGCCCCTGGTCACATCTTCATAAGGGGCGGCAACGGTCGTAGGCGCTACACCGCGCGCCATGAGGCGATATTGACCCTCCACAAGGCCAAGCAGCGACACTTTGGTAAAGGTAGTACCGCAATCTGCCACCAGGATCGAACTGGCGGACGCCGGATTCTGATTCTGGCTGCTAGTCGAAGCTGGTCCTTCCCCCAGGTACGGTTCTGTCTGCATCTCCACTATCCTTTTTCTGTAACTACAGGTGGAACCATTCGCGAATGGTATCAATAATGCTGCGTTTGGCAGGTTTAGCTCCAGCCCGGTTCACCTGATTTCCCGAATTCACTGGCGTTCTCTGACCAGCGTTATAAGCATCTGCCGACATGCCCGGAAACTGGATTGGAACTGGACCCTGGGCGTAATTGCCGCCTGGATACCCTCCTCCATATCCACCCTGCCCGCCCTGGTATACCCCCGGTCCCCCCGAATAACCAGCAGGCATCGCACCCTGCTGCATTGGCTGCCCGCCAGTGTTTGGTATTGCGGTTGGTGATTGAGGAGGAACATTCTGGAAGTTCTGTTGTGGTTGTACTCCAAAAGGAGTCGGCTGAGCGGGATATGAAGGCGCTCCTGATGCCACTCCCAACATCGAAGAAAAGATAGTGGCCGCGGCTTCGCTTTGCTCTTGCGGCGCCATCTCTGCGCGAGGGCGACTGGGCACACGGATACTCTCAACGCGACCCGACGAGGCCGGTACATTACTCCCCGGCGGTGTTCCTTGTGGCTGACTATCCGCATTACGCAGCCAGGCCGGCAAGGCATTCATATCAATCAGTGACCCGGCGGACAGGTTGCTATTTGAACCTCCCTGCCCCGGTTGTCCAGGTTGAGCCGTATACCCCTGTTGCCCTTCGCGCAGCCAGCTCGGCAACGCGTTCATGTCGAGCAATGATGCTGCGGACAGGCCAGCCCCGCTGTCTCCACTTCCCGGCGCAGCCTGGGAGGGTGCCCCTTGCCATGTTGATTGGGCTATTTGACCCGGCTGACCCTGTTGGCTCGGCTGGTTCAACTGGTTCGGTTGATTTGTCTCTCCTGGCCGCCCTTGCCATCCAGACATCCAACTCGGCAGCGCCTGTGGATCTACCAGGTCTTGTGCCGACATCAAGCGTGGCGGTATCTCCGCGTCAATGCGCCCCGACTGCGCCTGCTGTGGAGCATCAAAGGAGGCGGATGCGCTTCCGGACCAGTTCTGCATAGGCGGTTGCTGCGATGGCTGCCCGGTGGGGCTTGTGCCTCTCCTGGGAAGTACGAACCACTTCCCGGCCCTTGCGCTGCTGGCTGGTTTTCCTGTACCCAGGAAGGGAGAGATGCCGCATCGACCAGTGAACTGGCCGAAAAACCTCTGGGAGGTGGCATACCGGCATCTGTATTTGGCGCAGGCATAGAAGACGGGCGCGGCGCGCCATACTGACCGCCATTGACATTTTCCGCCATTTCCGCATGCTCAGGCCGCATCCAACCCGGTAAGTCATCTTCATCAAACAGGTCGGCGGTTGAGAGACTTTCTCCGCTTGACGGTGTACGGGGCCGCTCATTGGCGCGCAGCGATTCCAGCCAGGTCGGCAGCGCCGGTTGTTCCTGAGCATCCATATTGCCTCTTCCTGAACTGGATACGGGCACTCCACAATTCGAACAAATCGCCGCACCAGCAGGGATCTGCTTCCCACAGCGGTTACAAGTAATCACGTTTGCTCCTCACTTTCGCCAGGCCTTGACATGCGTATCTACATACTAGGCCTCTACCCATCCTGCCAACGCGGGCGCGTTCAACCCTATAGCAGGACGAAAGAAGAATGATGTGAGTGTACCATGCTTTATTTCGCTTGACAATGCGTTAGACCTACACGATAAGACATATTGGTATGATACAATACACACGACACGCCACTACAAGGCACATTTCCGTTTCTCCAAAAGTACTAGATCTACTGGTCGTTATGGCTAGATATCATGGGGAACTTCCCTTGTAGATACTTTTCCTGGCCCTCTCCTTCAACATGCCATGGCCCTGTTCGGAAGCAAGGCCTTCACTAGAATAAAACTGGCATTATCAGCATTCTGTAACACTTTGCACACAATTTTCTCATGAGGTACTGCTTATGGCTAGAAAAATGTTCGTACAAGTCGCCACTCAAAAACCAAAAGCGCGGTTTTTACTGGGCTTACTCTTCAGCAGCAGCGTTGCGCTGGCTGCTCATCGCCGTCACTCCCTTAATTCCAGTGGAGCGCTTGGCGCAATAACCAGTGGTACGACGATTGTTACGATGGGAGGCTGGTCGTGGGGTCTTTCGCTGATCTATTTCTTCATCTCATCCAGTCTGCTTTCACATTTTCGCGAGCAGGACAAAGCGCGAGCCGCCGCCGATAAATTCAGCAAGGGTGCTCGCACTCGCCTACGGCCTGACGCGTTCATTATGGGCGCGCAGGCTACTGAAAGCTGGATTTACCGGCGCGCTCGCTGCTGCCAACGCCGACACCTGGGCCACCGAGCTGGGCGTGCTCAACTCGTCACCGCCCCGCTTGATCACCTCCGGTAAACGTGTTGCGCCAGGCACATCGGGGGGTATCACCTTGCTGGGAACAACGGCTTCGTTCCTGGGTGCGCTCTCCCAGGGTCTCTGGTTCTGGATGTTGCAAGGGTTTCGCAAATCGCTGGCAGCGCTCCCACTTATCGGCCTCACCGGCGGCATGGCCGGCAGCATCTTCGATAGCTTTCTGGGAGCCACAGTACAGGCAATGTACTACTGCCCCACGTGCCAATCCGAAACCGAGCGGCGCATCCATCGCTGCGGCACGAAAACCACTCGCCTGCGCGGCATTCGTTGGATCAACAATGATACGGTCAATTTCCTGGCAACCGCGCTTGGAGGAGCCGTGGCTATGGGCCTGGCACCCATTTTTCTACTTATCACCCCTTCCTGGCGCCCACGGCGTGCTGCCGTTGCAGGACTTGCCGCAACAGTTGCCTACAGCATTGCTATGGAGGGGGATATGTCACTCACAGGCAGCCGGTTCAGCGATGTACGCTTTATTGAAGGGCTTCTCCCAGGACGCGATCAATCGCGTTCCAACGCGTGGTTGCTGGCATGGATAATCCACCTGCTGAACGGGGTGATGCTGGGCGAACTCTACGCGGCGATCTTCAAACGTTTCTTGCCGGGGCCGAACTGGTTGAAAGGGGCTATTTTCGGTGAGTTGTTCATTGTCTCGGCGTGGTGGCTAACCCCGCTTGCCGACAAATATCATCCGATGATTAAGAGCGGGGAACTACCTCGACTCGCCAACCGGACCGCTTTTTTCCAGAACATTGTGCGTCACCTGGTCTTTGGGTTAACGCTGGGTTTACTCTACAAAGAGTAAAGGGAAGCCTGGACATAGGAGCGCGCTCCTACGTCCACCTGCCAAACGTGCCCTCTATCATCCTGCCTACAAACGGCAGGCGATAACCAGGGCGGAAAAATGCCATAATAGTCAGCCAGACAGCCAGCAAAATCATTACCCACACGATTACACTGGCAAGCAACCCTAACCCCAGGCTTGTGAAAAAGCCCAGCACCCAGATGCCGCCCAGTAGCCATTTCAAGAACACCACCAGCATATAGACTATTGATAGCGATCCAAAGACCACTGCCGATTGCAGGGCATGCCAGCGCACATTACGGTTCTTTTCTATAAAGAAGACAACCAGGCTCACAAGCCAGCCAAACGGCAATAACCAGCTAAACAATGCTAATATGCTTGCAAGCAGGTTGATGAGATAGAGCGAAACGCGCTCCAGCTGCTCACTTAAACCAAACGTGGTTGCGCTGCTGCGCGTTGCCGTTCTACCTCTAGTTATTCTATCTCTATTCATCATGATGGTCCTCAATCTTTCTGCATCGTTGATGGCCCAGGCACGTTTGCTACGTCCAGCGGCTCTATGTACTTCTGAACATGTATACGAATTTGCCTTCATCTGGTTGCAGTTTACCGCGGTGTGGAGTACTGCACATTCTCCTCAAGAGTGACGAGCTTCACATTTTTTCGGGAAAGTTCCGCGTAATTCACGCGTCTCTAATAATAGAAGTCTAAAATGGAGATGTCCAGGCGTCTTTCATGATAGAGGCTATGGTATCGGGTGATATGCCCAAAAGAAAATGGGACATTTGCCACTGTTAAAATTATCGGTGTTAGCGCATAATAAACAAAAACCATTAAAGGATTATAAACATATGTTTTCTCTACAAAAATTCTTTAATAACGTTTCTGCCGATAAAGCGCGCACACCTGTGCGTTTTATCATTGGACTGGCTACCGGGTTGGTAGGGATAGCCGATATGCTTTCTGCCATCGTCCCCAAACTCAACTGGGATATTCTGCTTGGCTCGTACACAAGCGACTTCCCGCAAGGGCCGCAGAAGCTCACCGTCGTCGTCGGCTTCTTTCTGATTATGCTCTCCTATGGCCTGATGCGTGGTAAGAAGCAAGCATGGGCTATCACCATAGCGCTCTTGATCTTGTCTTTCTTCCTGCATATCAAGCGCGGCGGCTCAGTGCTGGCAAGCATCATAGCGGTCGCCTTGCTGGTGCTGTTACTGCTGCTGATGCGGTTCTTCCGGGCGCGCAGCGATCCTCCATCGGTGAGGCGTGGCTATATCGCGCTGATCCTGGGGCTTGGCATTGTAGTTTTCTACACGGTCAACGGTTTTATCATCCTTTATAAGCAGTTTGAGCCGGTGGTCGATCGCTTTGGCATTGATGGTGTGCTCCTGCGCCTGGTTACCAATACACACCTGCACCTGCCACAAGACACCCAGGCCTTTCTGCTTGAACGTGCTTTTCCCCTGCTCTGCGTCAGCGCGGTCCTCTTTGGTATGTTCTCGATTTTGCGCCCGGTCGCCGCTACCCTGTTACCTGATGCAGAGGCACGCCAGAAGGTGCAGCAACACACGCGCACTTATGGCAAAAACTCGATCTCCTACTTCGCGTTCAGCGAAGAGAAAGCCTACTTCTTTTCATCGTCAGGAAAGTCCGTAGTCAGTTACGTTCTGGAAGGACAGGTAGCCGTTGTCGCGGGTGACCCGATTGGTCCCGATAGCGAGATAATCAACGCCATCGAGGAATTTATGGCTTTTTGCCGTGAACAGGACTGGACCATCGTCCTCTGGCAGGTACGCGACGATCTAGCCTCAGTCTACCGCTCCCTGGGGCTGCATCTACTAAAAATTGGCGAGGACGCGGTCATCGATACGCAGAAATTTACGCTCAAAGGTGGAGCGATGGCGAACGTGCGCTCCAGTGCGAAACGCGCCGAAAAGGATGGAGTCAGCGTCACCTTCTATCGTGGAACCGTGCTGGACTACGAGCAGCGCGTGCAAATGGAACACATCTCACAACAATGGCTGGCACAAAAAGGTGGAAGCGAGATGGGCTTTAGCATGGGACAGTTCGATCCAGAGGGAGACCCGGAACAGATTACCGCGCTGGCAGTCGATAGCACCAATCGCGTTCACGCCTTCGTGACCTTCATCCCCATCTATGGGCGACAAGGCTGGGGGCTGGACCTGCTGCGCCGTGCCGACCGCAGCGCCCCAGGCACTATCGAGTTGCTATTGGCACGCTCTATCGAGTACCTGAAAAACAATGGAGCCGCCATGGTGAGCCTCGGTCTCGCGCCGTTAAGCAATGCGAATAACGATGATACTACGTTGTTGGATACCAGCATCGACTTTCTGACCCATCGTTTCGGCAACTTGAGCAAGAGCCAATCGCTTTTCAACTTCAAAAAGAAGTTCCAGCCAACCTGGGAAAGCCGTTACCTGGTCTTCTCCAACACACTGACCCTCCCCAAGATCGGCTGGGCGCTCTACAAAGCCCACCAGGAGGACGCGACCTTCTTCAAGACGCTGCGCCGCTCCGTTCTAGGCTGGCAAAAGAGTTACGAGACCGTCAAAGAAAAGATTGCAACAGGGGCGTTGGAAGCCCTCAAGGCATAAGTCAAAGCAGGGCCTAATGATCCGTAGGGGCGAGGGTGGATGATGTGGGGTTGGGAGGGCCTTTATGGTCGCCCGCGTGCCTGTTCATCTGGCTTGAATCTTGCGGCAACACGATCGCCCCCCACCCCACGGGCGACCATAAAGGCCCACACCACCCCACGTCCTCCGCTCTCGCCCCTACGGATGTTGATGAGCCTTTTCTTAGGTTGATGCCTCTTGGGCGACTCTTGCGATCCCCCTGGTACCAGACGTATAATGAATGTAGCACGCATTCAAAAAACACCTTTCGGGAGGCTTTACAATAATGGGCGGTCCTGCATTAATGATCGTTGACAATCAAGGTATATTCCTGGCCGACCTCTTCGGTCTCATTCTCTCACTCCCCATCGCGCTTTTCCTGGCTTTCTGGATGAGCGCAGTAAAGAGGCGCAGAGTCGTGGTGTTTGGCGCATTTGTCGGCAGCTTTATTGGCTTCCTTGTTATCCTGGGCTGGGTAGGAACACTTATTTACGATACCGTATTACCCGGCGCCAATCCCGGCTCAACCTTCTTTGGCTCGCTGCTGATCAACTCGGCTCTCGGTCTGGTTTTTGCCATCCTCTCCGATCTGGTTGTCGCGCGCCTGACTGCTCCTGACTACAGGAGACCTGCCCCCATCCATGAATAGCGGGACAAGATGCGATTAATCTAATACCCACAAAAGAATCGGACGCGATCAATCGCGTCCCTACATAACTGAACTGGACGCGATCAATCGCGTCCCTACATGGAGAGATATGCTCTATCTCCTGCACGGCAACGATGAATTCACCTGTCGAGAACAACTGAAGAAGCTGCGACAGCAGGGGGATTACGGCTACAATAACGATACCTACACCGGCGGTGAGGTGCCACTGGCAACTATCACCGCAACTTGTGATACCTTCCCTTTCCTCACCGATGCGCGCCTGGTCGTGCTTGAAGGATTACCAAAGAAACGTAAAGGCGAAGAATCCCTTCCAGTACCCGCGGAGAACGTAGAAGCAAAGGACGCCGCCGTTGCCGTCGCTGCCCCGGCGAAGCCGAAAAAAGGCAAAAAAAGCGGCAAAAGCCAGGCAGAATCTCGCGCTGGGTTTGAAAAAGGATTGGCTGAATATATTCCCCGGCTCCCCGAAACGACAACCCTGATCGTGCTGGTCGATGAAGAACTTACCGCCAGCAGCTCTCTGCTCAAAGCAGTGCAGGAACACGGCAAAGTCATCCAATGCACCCTTCCCAGGGGTGCCGCGCTGGAAAGCTGGATCAGTAAGCGGGCGCAGAGTAGAGGCGTCAAGATCACCTCTGAAGCAGCATCACTGCTGGCAAACCTCATCGGTAACCAGCTGCGCCTGCTGGCAAACGAACTCGAAAAGCTGGCAACCTATGTTGGGGAGCGCGCCATCATCAATGTAGACGACGTGCGCAAGCTCTCTGCGCAGGTGCAGGAGGCGCGTATCTTCGATCTGACCGACGCACTTGCCCAGCGCAATCGCAAACAGGCGCTCGATTTGCTCCACGACCTGCTCGCAGATGGAGAGCCACCGCTCAAACTTATCAGCACCATCACCTCACAGGTGCGTTCGCTCCTGCTCGTCAAAGAACTGGCAGATGACGGCCTGCGTGTGCAGCAAATTGTAGCCGCGACGGGTATGGCTCCCTTCGTCGCGGAAAAAGCCCTGCGCCAGATAGGAAAATTTTCAGCGCTCCAGTTGGAGGGTGCCTATCGCCAGTTGCTGGCAACCGACGCCGCCCTCAAACGCAGCCGCATGACCCCCGAAATGGCCTTAGACTTACTGGTCGTCAATTTCGGCAACGCCTGATCGGACGCCATTGATCGCGTCCCTACGTGAAACATGACACATCCAGCACTACAGCAGCTCATCATTGAACGCATCCAACGCGAGGGGCCACTTACCTTCGCAGAGTATATGCGTATGGCGCTCTACGAGCCTGGCTATGGATATTACGTCACAGGCGCGCCTAAAATGGGATGGCAGGGAGATTATTTCACCAGCACCGATGTATCCACCCTCTTCGCCAACTGTATGGGGCGACAACTTTACCGCATGTGGGAATCACTCAAACGTCCTACTCCATTTCTGGCGCTGGAACAGGGCGCGGGACGCGGAGACCTGGCTGCAGGCGTGCGCGCATGGGCTGCAAAAGAAGCGCCGGACTTTTCCACCGCGCTCGATTACCGTGTGTCAGATATGCGCAGCGGGGAGGACGCGCTAAATAGCGTCTCTACAGGTAAGACGAAAAGTGAAGCGTCAGATGCGCCTGAGCCATCGGTGATCC
>VBHV01000031.1 GCA_005881995.1 Chloroflexota bacterium
AACGCGCACATTTCACGGCTCTCCCTGGTAGGGCTTGCCAAGAATGCCGGCAAAACAACCACGACCAATCACCTGCTAGCAACATTATTGGGTGAGCATCTCTACCGTGCAGATGAGCTGGCTCTGACCTCACTTGGACTGGATGGGGAGGCAATCGACGCATTGACCGGCCTTCCCAAGCCGCGCTATGTCCCTGAAGCAGGGATGCTGGTTGCCACCACCGCCACTCTGCTGCTCCAGGCAGAAAGCGAGGGTGCGCGGATCGAGCGACTGCGCCAGCTTCCGGGAAGGACTGCCCTGGGAGCGGTATTGCTGGCGCGCATACAACATCCCGGACGGATTATCATCGCTGGCCCCACCTTGCTGCGCGACCTACGCAACGCGCTCGACCAACTGCATACATATGGGGCGCGCCTGGGAATCGTGGATGGCGCGATTAATCGCCTGGGGGCAGCCGCCCCTGGCATCACGGATGCCTGTATTCTCTGCACCGGCGCGAGCTTGGCACGGACTCCCGAGCTGGCTGCGCGGCGCACAGTGGACGCGCTCGCGCGGCTTTCCATCCAGCAATCAACCTGGGCTGATGCCTATAGGAAGTATCATGCACAGCAACGGCTGCTCCTCTTCTCTCCAGAGAGACATGGCACAGAGAACTTGCATTCTTCCGGTTCGACCGCGCCAGCCGGGACTGTTGAACCTGCGGATGAGGCCAGGTGGATAGCCGGTCAGATAGACACACATGACCATCCTGTGTGCTTCTTACGAGGTGCGTTGACTGAGGAACTCTCACGGGCATTACTTGCTGCTTTGCCGCCGCATTTCACCAATGCGCAGGGGGAATTAGTCGTTGAGGATGGCACAAAGGTTTTTTGCCACTCGGTGACGCTCCAACGATTAGCTGCGCGAGGACTCATGGTGAGGGTTGCCAGGCCTATCCGCGTCCTGGCGATGACCTTGAACCCGTATACGCCGGAATACGCGTGCACACCCCGGCGTCTTCTCGACGCGCTTTTGAAGGAATTACCGGAGTTCTATCCCCCCCTCATAGATGTGGTTTCGGGAATGTTTCATGCCC
The DNA here is from genome assembly GCA_005881995.1 of Chloroflexota bacterium. The sequence continues at coordinate 1,076 of VBHV01000031.1, forward strand.
GAGATGATGTAACATCGTAACGTATCTATACATGAAGTAGTAGAACAGCAGAAGCTCATCATGCTGTCGACTCCTCCCATGCTCAGTGATGGTTGATCCGATGGATGCGGCACAGACTCGATCAACCATCACACGCAGTTTTATTATGCTATGCTTGTAACAGCCTCGAACTGCTTCCCCATGTAACTCAGGAGAAAGGGCTATGATACACAGAAAACATGCATACCACTGAAGCCTTTTCTTACTTCAGACCGTATATTCTTCCGTATCTCCCGACAACATCACAATGCAAACACAAACCAGGAATCCAGCGCCTTTCTACTATAGTAGTTCTGTTCCAAACGAGGTACAATACAGTACAGTACGCCGGTCGATCCCATTGAGGCGAGCGAGGGTCCACAGGATTTCGAAGAGGTGGCGGTAGACTTCCTTGAGACCCAGCAAGAACAATCCCTCCTGGTGAATGAGCAAGCATTGCTCACAGAAGTACAGAGTGCGCTCGAGCGTATCGATCAAGGTACTTACGGGCAATGCCTCAATTGCGGGCAACCCATCCCGGAAAAGCGCTTAGAAGCCATTCCATGGGCCCGGTACGATGTCAAGTGCCAGGCTAAATTAGAGCAAGAGAACCTCGAGGAAGCATAGCAAACAGGTGTGCGAGGCATCTCGGCGTTCATTGAATCTGAGGTTGGTAGATTACATATCCATCCTTAACCCTTGAACGGTAGGGGTGATGCATCGCGATTGCCTTGCTCGCAAACGCGTGGGCTTGCTGAGAATCTAGAGGAAACACCCAGGCTGCTTTCGGGTCGGCTTTCACTATTGGCGTGTAGGGTGTGTAGCGATTTCTGCCATATTGCAGCCGTTCATCTACTACGCTGCAAATGATACGCTCGGTACTCTCGAATGCAACACGATCACATGTCCAATAGTCGGTGTAGATGTGGGTGACACCCATCTTGAGCAGGTCCTGCACCAGGGCCGTATCGTGCCGATTCTCACGCTGCGCGACCGGTATGAGGTTGAGCGTTTGCACCCAGCCAAGCACAAAAGACAGTGCAATCATGAGCAGTAATACATACCTCACTATCCTTGTACTCAGAGCGAGGAGGGCTGGCTTGAAGAGCTGCCTCGCTCGCCAGAGAGGCCAGAGCATAACTGGCATGGCAATGGATAAACCATTGAGGTAGCGGGCAGCGCCTTCGGAGTCAAAGCCTGCCTCTGAACCGTTGGCATAGACGGGGTCTAGTCCTTCCGGTGAACTATTGGCATAGGCGATGAGAGTAAGTACAATGCTGCCGACGACCATCAATTGGGCAAAGGCATCCACAGCCTCACGCCGCTGCACACCCGTCCAGGGCTGAATCTGAGCCGCTTGCTTCATTGCGCGATAGGTTCTCCATGCTACAACAGCGGCGATGGTCATCAAGCACAAGTATCCTCCACCCCAAAGACCATTGACCACGGTGCAGGGAGCGGCATGCTGGGAGGCGAAGAGCGGCCAGGCGTAGGCATCCGGAACGTTGCAGAGCACGTTCCCTCCCGTGGCACGCGGGAGCGTAACGAACAGCGTGCCGAGAATCCTGGACAGCGGAGAGGCAACTTCAAGCTTGCCTCCATTTACCCAGATGGCGCTGCCTATAACAGAAAATGTACTCAGGTCGAGTGGCACACGAAGGTTATAGATAATGACCGGCACGATGGGCAGAGCGAAGCCGAGCACCGAGAAGAGTATAACGGGCCGACGTAGTTCGCAACGGCAAAAACGCAGCAAGAGCCATCCCGACATCACGATAAATGGGATCAGCAGGGGGTCGGTCCACAACGCCAGCCCAGCGACCAGTCCCCAACCCACATAGGCCAGCACGCGCCGGTGCCGTTCTCGCGTTAACGGTATCTGAGCCAAAGAAAGGCGTGTCCGGGTGGCCTCCCGTCGCCGACAGTTGAAGGGAGAGCAACTGAGCAGACCCGAAGCTCAGCAAGAACAGGATGAAGAGCGCAAATCCTTTCGTATAGAGCGTCCTGGTCAGCTGAAACATATTGACCAGGAAGAGCAAGTACAGCAAGAGCAGACCAAGGCGGAGCATAAATGCCGAAGGGCCAAAGAGTTGGAACAGGGGCGCGGCAAGGTAGGCCTCCAGCGATCCCATGTAGCCCTGCCCGTAGAAGAAGACAGGCATTTCTCCGCGATAGGCAACATGCAGCGCCATGAGACCCATGGTCCCCTCATCGCTATTGAGATTCGGCCAGCCCTGCGCAATCAGAACGACGCGCAAGGCGACGGCCAGCGTGATGAGAAAAAGCGCGTACACACTATGCTGTTCTATACGCAGATGTTTGAAATACCGCAAGGGTTTGTGAACATGGAAAACTTCGTCGTTTTGCAGGCGTTTCTTCCCCTCGTAGGAGTATATCTGCTTATGCTTTTGCCTCAGCGTTGGGCCGCTACTGCAATCATTCATATCTTAAAGCATCTTTTCAACGGTCGCCAGATCAGGTACAATAGACATGCTTACAAACGAAGCAAGAAAGAAGAGAGTAACGTGACAAATAGACGCGCTCGCATCTACGACGTATCGGCACTACTTACGGCCATCCTGGTGGTCGTACTCGATCAATGGACCAAGGCGCTGGTAGTTGAACACCTGGGCCCCCCAGAATTTGGCCCCCAGATCCATCTGATCGGCCAGTACTTGATTCTCTACTATATCCGCAATAATGGGGCGGCGTTTAGCCTCTTCGCCAACAGCATCGTCCTGGTAGTACTGATTGTCGCCGCGATCGCCGTCATCTCCTACCTCTACCTGCGCATGCTCAATTCCGGCCCGTTGGCAATGAAACTCATTTTCGGCATGATTATTGGCGGCGCAGTGGGAAACCTGATCGATAGAGCGCGCAACGGTGGAAACGTCGTTGACTTCATTTCGTTCCGCATCCCGCAAATCGGCTTCTACTTTGCCATCTTCAACATCGCCGACGCTGCCATTTCAGTAGGCATCTTCCTGCTTTTCGTCTCTATTCTCTTTGGCGGCATGCGCCGCTCTCATCCCACGAGCAAAACCCCAGATACACAGAAAGCGCCTGCGGATGGCCAGGGGAACTCTCTTGAAAACCAGCAGCGGAGTACCCCTTTCTCATGAGCATCCAACCCTCTCTGCCTGACGACAGAACTGTCCTGCCTGTTACATCAGGTGAAGCCGGTCAGCGCCTTGATCGTTACCTGGCAAGCGTGCTGAGCGATATGTCGCGCACCAGTATCCAACAATTGATTGCCGGTGGCGCGGTGCTTGTGAATGGC
>VBHV01000032.1 GCA_005881995.1 Chloroflexota bacterium
ATACAGGTAACCGACCTGTTCAAGGAAAGACGGTAGCGACAAATACGCGGCTATATGGTATATAATTACTGAGGCCTCTACAGCTTTGTGCAGATGCTTGAATAGGAGTGTTTGCGATTTCGAAAGGCAGGGACTATGGAACAGGTTGTAGACATCATCGGCATAGGAGGAGCTGGCGGTTTACTGGCTTCTTCACTGATGCGGGGAGGTTTATTACCGCGCATCATTTCTCGCGGCGCGGCTTTGCTACAGCTGCGCGAAGTCGGGCTAACTATTCTCACAGAGAATAAGCGCTCTATTTTCTCCCCGGTTCACTGCGCGGCGCTTGATGACGTCCAGCAGTTTGCTCCTCTGGTAATACTTACGACAAAATCGTACGACATCCCTGCTTTGTTAGAAGAGATTGCACCGCGTGTAGCACCAGAGACTCTTCTCATCAGCGTGCAGAATGGATTTGCGGCATCCGACGCTGTCAGCCAGGCCTTTGGTCCTGAGAGGTCGATTATGGGCGTTCTCTACGTGGGAGCGCACATCGTTTCTCCCGGCGTAATCGACATCAAGCCTGGCGTTGCGCAATTATTTCTTCCAGCGGCGCAGCGCAAGCAGCTTGAATTACTGGCGAATACGCTTGAAAGTGGAGGAGTCGAAGCAGGCCTGGTAGAGGACATTGAACGGCGTATGTGGATGAAACAACTGTTTCTGGTGCCATTCGCGATTATCAATGCCCAGACGCGCCAACCCATCGGCAAGGTGTACCAGGATGCGCAAGCCCGCGAACGCTGGGGGAGGATAGCCAGCGAAATTGCATCGATTGCTCAGGCCTGCGGCATTTCCATGCCCGATGACCCGGCGGCGGCCAGTCTGGCGGTGGCGGAACGCTTTGATCCACAGGCCGATTCGTCATTCGCGCGCGATGTATGGGCCAATCGTCCCCACGAAGCAGACGCGCTCTTTGGTCCGCTCTTAAAGAGAGCAAATGAACATAATGTGCCGTGTCCATTGTTGCAAGAGGCGCATGCATTTTATGTAAAGTAAAAAGACGCTTCGCTTCCTTTTATGATTGACTTTTGCCTGGAAGCTGTTAGAATAGCAACTGTCCTGATTTCATAAAATCACTCCGGGAATAATCCATCGATGCTCTTGACAGCGCCATCAGATGAGGTGATGCAAAGCTTTCCTTTTCCATCAACGCCTACGCCTGGATCGTACCAACCATCACCACCACCTACCATGTATGCTCCACCCGATGCGACACCACCCCCACCACCGCTGCCCGTTACCACGCAAATAGGCAAACGCGCCTTTGCAGGCTATGGTACGCCCATCGTACACAACTCCTGGCTGCTTGCGGACCAGCAGCCGCAGGCGATGACTATGTTCACTTCACTGCGTGATGGACTGATTCAACGGGGTGTTGCCGGGCTAAACATCAACCAGTTGCGCCTGTTCGAGCGCGGTTTCATGCTTGAAAGCCGGGATTACCTGACGGTTCATCGCGGCAGCTCCACGGTGTTTGTCTATGTGACCCCCGCCGGTCGTGACCTGTTTATCTCGCGCACGACCACCGTTCAAACCCCCGTCAGCTACATTCGTTCGGCAGTCCTCACCATTTTGCTGATCATCATGATCTATGGCTTCACACAACAAGCTACGCCGCCAGCGGCGGGCAGCGCTTTTTCAGTAGGTGGGGCAATTGCTAGTCTCGCCATTTTTTTCAGCTATCCCCTGCTGGCCTTCTTCCTGGTCTTTGTTGTCGCTTCGCTGATAGCCTGGATTATCAACGGCGATATCAGCATGTACCTGCGTCCATGCGTTATGAACGACTTTCAGGCGGATGACGTAGCGCTGGCCGAAGAAATCGTCGATACGAGCCTGCGCGATGCGGCACAGACAGCCGGGGTGGGGGCAGATAAGATTGCGCCACCTTCGCGGGGGTACTACACGAAGCGACGTTTTCGGTTGATTTAGACGCAAGTTTAATGGAACCGCTTTGCAGAATGTAACCTTCACACTCTGCAAAGCGGCATGAGAGCAATTACTTACAGTCTCTACAGACCTCTCCCTTTTTTATTACACCGTCACCTGCTGTGTCACAAGCGGGCTCGTCTGGCCCGCACCATCAGTGATAGTCAAGGTAATCGTGTATGTGCCTGAAACACTGTATGTATGCTGGTCAGTAGGGACCGTCTGGGTATCGGTAGAACCATCACCAAAGTCCCAGTTGTAG
>VBHV01000616.1 GCA_005881995.1 Chloroflexota bacterium
AGCCGAAAAGCGGCGTTGGGGCTATTACACGCTGCCAATACTCTACCAGGACCGGCTGGTAGCCAGGCTCGATCCTAAGTTCGAGCGCAGCACAGGTATGCTGTTCATCAAGGGGTTCTGGCTCGAAAACAACATAACTGTAGATGACCAGTTTATTGCGGCCCTGGCTGCCGCCCTCAAACGCTTCACGCAATTTGTAGGCGCCAGCGCAACAGACCTCGCTGCACTTTCTCCACCGGAAGTGCGCGAGGCCGTGCAACTGCGCTTAAGCCATTCACCTTAATAACTCCACCACCTGCGGAAAAGCCACCTCCGCTCGCTCTGTCAGTTCCTGCTCGGTAACGCGACCAATCGGATGCAAAATCTCCGCAAATGGATAACCGTGCATACCAAACGTTTGCGCCGTCATACGAGCCGAAGAAGCAAATTGTTCAGTACAAATCACCGCTGCCGCTTTGCCGCGTTGTTCGATCATGAGCCCGTCGTACACACTGCACGAACTACAGGACCCTCAATCACCTATCCCAACCAGCGCCACATCGCACTCGGTCGCCACCTTGTCGAGTAGACTATCCGGGGCCGGTCGATACGCGCCTGGCTTGCGATAATAGTGAATGGTCAAACCAGGATGCTGTGCTGCCAGCATCTCTGCAACTTTTTTCAAAACCTTGTCTGAATTTGGTTTGCCGTTATCCAGCAGACCAACCGTATGAATTTCTGCCGGACGGGGAGCGCGTTCCTTGCGCGTCGTTTCCACCTCCAGCGTCGGATCAAGCACGATGAATTTTTCAGTCATGTCTGTTTGGCCTCCTTTGAATACAAGCGTCCGGCGTAACGACTAATCGCAGTCAATACAAACTCCAACGGCTCTGGTAACGGGACGCGAATCGGCTGCTGCCCAGGGCGGGATCACGGCTGAGAAGCCTCCTGCCTTCCCACCAGCAGTCACGATGAGCAGGTCCTCCGGTGTTTGAAGGTAATGATAAGCTACTCCGGCATCTTCAGCAGAAATAGCGCTATCGGGATGACCCGCGATACGTTTGAACTCAGAGAGGGGTCGTTCTGCCCTCTCATAAACAGCTTCCCGAATCTGCGCCTTCGTCCACCCCTCCTTTTTGAAGATCGTCACGTGTTCAGGGCACAATACCAGCACCCAGTTACCGCCGAGGTAGACCGTTCCCAGCATCGTATTAGCAATAGACCCGATTAGCCGTTCACCGGTACCTCCAAGCTGACTGTTCACAAAATGTGGAGCCTCGCCGGCAAAGACTGTAACTGCGCTGATTTCAGCCGGCACGCCGCGCTCAACGCTAAGAGGCTCCCAGGGATTACCCGCCTCGTCTTCCGCGATACAGTAGCTGTACTTACCAGGATGACCGATGCAGGCCTTATCGATGACACCGGGAATAGACCCGCATACATTCATGAGAATCAGGCGGATAGCCCGTCCGATGGTGGCATTGGCGCGTACTCCTGGTCCAAAGCAATTGACGCCGCCATTTATGTTGAGTTGCTGCACTGCCGGGCCATTCACAATTAACAGTGGAGCCGTGCCGCCGGTGGTTGCCGAGATACCATGCAGATTGAAATGCTCCTGGCACATAGCTTCAATCGCCGCGACGATCACAGGCATATAGTTGGGGAGGCAGCCCGCCATCACCGCGTTGATCGCAACCTTCTCTGCCGTAATCACTCGATTGCGCGCCGGAATGACACCCAGGATATCGCCGGGAAAGTTGCCCGAATATTCCAGGAACTCCCTGACTCTGGCGGGAGTTGGCGGCACTACCGGCAAGCCGTCGCTCCAACCCTGCTGATAGTAAAACTCTATGGCTTCTGAGGGATTTGCCAACTCGATGTGCCGCGAGGTTAATGTCCATGCCGCTTCCGTTTGTGTATCCATGCAATGCTCCTCTGCTGTTTGTTCGCGCTTCTGATGTTAATCATAACATAATGACTCCCGTAAGGAGCCATGCTATAATAGCAATCATTAGAGAAGGCAAAGTCGCTCGATATCAACACCCGTAGGATAGGAGAATACGTCTCATGCTATTCATCAATGCCACCATCGTCACCATGAACCCCACACGAGACATTATCACCAATGGCGCAATCGCCATCAAAGACAATCGCATTGTAGCCGTTGGTAAAACTGATACCCTCCTCCAACAACACCACGAGAATGAAGTCATCGATGTCAAGGGCAAGCTTATCATCCCCGGCCTGATCGACACGCATGTACACCTGGCCCAGGCGCTGATTCGGGGGTGCGCCGACGACATGGCCCTCATTCAATGGCTGTGTGATCGCGTCTGGGTGTTGCAGGGCAACTTCACGCACGATGATGGCTATGTAAGCGCGCGCCTGTGTATCGCCGAGATGCTCAAGTCCGGCACCACCACCTTCCTCGAGTCCATGCTGGCTCACCGCTACGGCTTCGATGGCATTGCCCGCGCGGTCGATGAAAGCGGAATTCGCGCCTGTCTGGCGGGTATCGTCATGGACATTGGCACCTATGCCACCCAGACCAGCTCCATGCATCCTGGCATGGTTGAGAGCCGCGAAACCAGCCTCTTCGGCGTGCTGGAAATGCACGGCAAGTGGCAGGGAGCCGCCAATGATCGTATTCACGTCTGGTTTGGCCCGCGCACTCCTGGCGGCGTCACCTCCGAACTCTATCGCGAGATGAGCGACTATGCGCGCCAGCGCGACATGGGCATCACCATGCACCTGGCGGAGGTCGAAGCCGACAAAATCTACCTCAATGAGAAATTTGGTCTCTCGCCCGTCTACTACGCAGAAAGCGTGGGACTACTAGGCCCCAAAACCGTCCTGGTGCATATGGTCTGGCTGACCCAGGCCGATATCGATAAACTCGCGCAGACCCATACGAGCGTCTCCCATAACCCATCGTCGAACAGCAAACTCGCGTCAGGCGTCTGCAAAGTCCCGCAAATGCTTGCCAGCGGCGTCAATGTTGCGCTGGGCTGCGATGGCGGCCCCAGCAACAACGATTACGACCTTGTGCGCGAGATGAAACTCGCCGCCATTCTCCATAAAGCCGTCACCAACGACCCCTTGATCGTGCCTGCCGAGACCGTCTTAGAGATGGCGACCATCAACGGCGCGCGCTCCCTCGGCCTGGAAAAGGAAATCGGTTCGTTAGAAGTTGGCAAAAAGGCCGATCTCGTAGTTATCGACCTGGATCGCCTGCATACCACGCCATCGCCCAATCCCATCTCATCCCTGGTCTATGCAGCGACAGGCGGCGAAGTCGATACCGTCGTCGTCGATGGACAGATATTGGTCGAGCAAGGACAACTACTCACGCTAGATGAAGATGAAGTCATGCATGTGGCGCGTGAACATGCAGATGCGTTATACAAACGTGCAGGCATCGAAATAAAACCCAAATGGCCCGTTTTATAAGTAGGAGACCTGTTTCGTATGGCAGAACTGGAGGGTAAAACCCTTGCTCGTTATGAACTGCGGCGGCTGATTGGTAAGGGAGGCATGGCAAATGTCTATGAGGCGTTTGATCAACAGACCCAGCGCCTGGTCGCCGTCAAAATCTTCAAACGTGAAGACGAGGAAATGCTGCGGCGCTTCATTCGCGAAGCCCAACTCATGGCCTCCCTGCGCGATAACCACCTCGTCCCCATCTACGACTATGGCGCGTTTGAGCTGGATAACTTCACCCGCTATTATCTTGTCATGCCCTATATAGACGGCGGCACATTGCGCTCGCGTATTCGTCGTGGCCCGCTTTCACTTATTGAAGCCTGCCATGCCATACGCGATATCGCCAGCGCGCTTGATTACATCCACGGCCAGGGCATCATTCATCGCGACATTAAAGCCTCGAACGTCTTGATGAGCGAGGACGGAAGTTGTTTCCTGACCGATTTCGGTATCGCGCGTATCACCAGCGATGCGACGCAGCTAACCAGCACAGGCAATGTACTTGGCACCGTCGATTATGTCGCGCCTGAACTATTCGAAGTTGATCGCAGGGCCGACGTGCGCAGCGACCTATATTCGCTCGGCGTGCTGCTCTACGAAATGGTCACTGGGCGTTTGCCCTTCTCCGCGGAAAACCAGATTGCCCTGGTATCGATGCACATGCGTAAGCGCCCACCTTCTCCGCGCAGCATCGTTTCGACGATCCCTCCACAGGTCGAGCGCGTCCTACTCAAAGCATTAGAAAAGAAACCAGAGCAGCGTTATGCCAGCGCCAAAGAGCTGGCCGAAGCCTTCTGCCGCGCCGTCTCAGTGGGCACTAAAACGAGCATGCCAGACACTGCGCTTCCTGAATTTGCTGCCCCCCTCATCAGACCTGACCAGCTTGTCTTATCAGCGCCTGTAGGGACGCAATTTATTGCGCCCAACCTCTCGCCCGAAGGAAGACTATCGCCCCTGGCTGATGGAACCGGAGGTGTCCAATTTCCGACTTCCCGCTCTGATCGTCCTATCGCTCAGGCGCAGCTTCCAGAGGTAGCCCCTCCCTCTGCTCCCAAAACACCATCATCTATCCCGCCTCGCACGAGACCATTTTATCGCCGTATCTGGTTCGCGCTAGCGCTTGGGCTTGTTGCCCTGCTTATCATCGGAGGTTCAATCACCGCCCTCTTCCTCCCTCGTGGGCATGCTGGAACCGCAACGAAAGCGCCCACACAAACCGCGGCCACCAGTGCGCCAACGCAAATCCCGACCTCGACTCCTAACTTGACCGCGACTGCCCAGGCTGCGGTTGCCGCCAGCGCGACGGCACGTGCCCAGGCCACCGCCACAGCTATCGCTGGTCTTACTGCTACCGCAGCTGCGCATGCCAGCGCGACGGCTGGCGTAATCCAGACAGCCACCTCTGGTCAACCAACCTATCAGGATACGTTGAAAGACCCCAACAATCCGGTGACGACAAATGCGAACTGGGATCACGGCGATCAATGCGTTTTTCAAACCAATGGCTACCATGTCACCGTAGGCAATGGTCTCAAGGGATGCCGGGAAGCTAACAATACCTACCAGGATACGGCCATCACCGTCGATATGCGCATATTGACTGGGCAATCAGGCGGCATCTTCTTTCGCATGAATACCAGTATATTTGGCACCTTTGCGGGGTATCTTTTTGAAGTGGATAATACAGGCAAGTATAGAATCCTCAGTTCAGGGAATTATAGTTTCGGCGGCCCCACCACCTTAAAGGACTGGACTCCTTCAAGCGCATTGCGTCCCGGCAGCGCTTCCAACACCTTGCAGTTGATTGCGCGAGGAAGTGACCTGTTCTTTTATGCCAATGGGGCCTTCTTGACACACCTGACGGATTCTAGCTATACTTCCGGTCAAATAGGCTTCCTCGCCAGGAGCGATGGCACAACATCAACCGACGTGGTCTATACCAATCTCAACGTCTATCCGGTCGTATAAATCTAATGGAGGATATATATGCGAACACTCATCACGAATGGACATATCATTACTGCCACCGATGATTATACCGGCGATATTCTGATTGAGAACGAGCATATCGCGGCCATCGGCTCTCCAGGAACGTTTGCAGCGACGCAAAGTGACGTGGTCATCGATGCTCAACAGCGCTTTATTTTCCCAGGCGCAATCGACGTGCACACCCACATGGAACTTCCACTTCCCACAACCGTTGCCAGCGATGACTTCGAGACAGGCACCATCGCCGCGGCCTGCGGCGGTACCACCAGCATTCGCGACTTCGCTAATCAGCAGCGCGGGCATGCGTTGGCCGAAGCCTTGCAAGCCTGGCATAACAAAGCCGGGGGCAAAGCTGTCATAGATTATGGCTTTCACATCACCATTACCGATCTGGCCTCCGCCCCAGAGGAAGCGATGGACGAGATGATCGGCGCGGGCGTGACCACCTACAAGCTGCTGATGGCCTATCCCGGCACCTTCATGGTCGATGACGAGACCATCTATCGCGTGCTGCGCCGCTCGGCCCGCCTGGGTGGGCTGGTCATGGTACACGCCGAAAATGGCATTGCCATTGACTTTATCGTACGTGAAGCTG
>VBHV01000033.1 GCA_005881995.1 Chloroflexota bacterium
TGACGTTGGTTTTTACAAAAAAGGTGGATTCGCCGGTATGGCTGTGTTCGGTAGCCAGCGCAATGCCTGCATCACTGTTCAGGTCTGCGATCACCACTTTTGCTCCGGCCTGACTCAATAGCCGCACACATGCAGCCCCAAGACCCGATGCGCCGCCTGTAACGAGAACGCCCTTATCCTCAAGTTTCATAATACGTTCCTTTCTGTGAATTATTTCCAGGGCGACTGCGAGGGCAAAGAGATACACCCTGGCTGTTCTACAAAATGGTATACTCAATTGATTGACTGGTTCTTATTCTACAACGCGAGTATGATAGTATGAAAACCCCTGGCACGAAACCGCACTGGCATGGCCGCCAACGGCATATTTCCAAGGGACGCATGGCGTGGTATGGTGAGCCGGGCAACGAGCGCTACTGGTACAAGTACTGGAAAGCCCGTCTCACGCCTGACTATTACGCCTCGGCTGAGGCGGCTTCGCTGGCGAAAGATGAACTGGGTCGCATATTCCTCAAATATGTTCGTCCTGAAGGATTGCATCTCGAGGCTGGCTGTGGTGCGGGCTACTGGGTCGCGGCCTTGCGACACCGCGGGTATAACATCGAAGGCATCGAAAATGCGCGCGAGCTGGTAGAGCTTGTTCATACGGTGAACCCGCATTTGCCGGTTCAGTGGGGGGATGCGCTGGCCATCGATCGCCCGGACAATTTCTACAATTCCTACCTGTCGATTGGCGTGGTTGAACATCGAGTTGAGGGGCCAGAACCTTTTCTGCTAGAGGCGTATCGAGTACTCAAAACTGGCGGGACACTCGTAATTGCAGTGCCACACCTGGGGCCAACGCGCAGCTTCAAGAACAAGGTCTACCTGTACGACTCGCGGCGTCCCACGCTCCCCTTTTTCCAATATGGTTTCAGCAGCAATGAGTTTACAGATATTCTTCGCAAGGCAGGCTTTTGCGTAACATACGTTCAACCACTTTATGCTCATCGTCTTTTACTCGAAGAACTGGCGGGGTATACCTGGCTTACATCGCGCGTGCATTTTATTCGCTGGCTGGCAGAACGTCTCTTATATAAGAGGGATGGGCATATGTTGCTGGTCGTGGCGCAAAAGCCTGAAAAATGACCTCTAGACATTCTATTGGAAATCTGGCATACTATAACCAACGCCTTACCGACTGCCTGAGCGAAGCGCACTCCTTGCATCTTGCCTGAGCGAAGCTAGAACAAAGTTCGTTGGCAGTCGGAATAAATAACCAACGTAAGAGCAATGATGGGGAAAAGTAAGCGGACGGGGAAGCTACAGAGAGAAAGGGCCACCGGCTGCAAGCCGCTTTCGCTAAGCTGTTCGTTGAAGTTCGCCCCAGAGCTGGCTGTTGAAAGTCTCGTGGAGAGATAGATAGATAGTCCCGGATGTCTCCGTTACCAGACGAACCAAGTGGAATACACGTTTGGATAATGTTCCATGTCCTGTATTCAATCATGGGTGGTACCACGGAGTTTGCTGGCAACTTCGTCCCGAGAGACGAATGTGTT
>VBHV01000306.1:0-1776 GCA_005881995.1 Chloroflexota bacterium
GAACGCTTGCAGGAGGAACTGCAACAGAAGCAGGTGTTGTTGGTGCTCGACAACTTCGAGCAAGTGGTGAATGCAGCCTCCCAGCTCGTAGACCTGCTAGCCGCCTGCCCGAAGCTCAAGCTGCTAGTGACGAGTCGGGAGGTGCTGCATGTGCGAGCCGAGCGCGAGTTTGCTGTGCCGCCTCTAGCGCTGCCTGATCCTACACACCTGCCAGAGCTCGCAGAACTCTCACACTACGCGGCGGTAGCACTGTTCACCCAACGAGCCCAGGCGGTTAAATCCGAATTCCAGGTGACTGCCGCGAATGCTCAAGCCATCGCAGAGATCTGTGTGCGGCTGGATGGGTTGCCACTGGCGATTGAGTTGGCGGCGGCCCGTGTGAAACTGTTCCCACCGCAGACACTGCTCGCTCGACTGGACCAGCGATTGCATATTCTGACGAGCGGGGCACGGGATGCGCCAGTACGGCAGCAGTCACTCCGCAACACCATTGCGTGGAGCTACGACCTGCTGAATGCTGAGGAGCAGCGACTCTTCCGGCGGCTCTCGGCTTTCGTTGGTGGTTGCACCTTGCAGTCGATAGAGGCCCTTTGCGCGGCTCTTGATAAGAGTAATGGAGTGGGACAGGTGTTGGGTGGAGTAGCTTCACTGATCGACAAGAGCTTACTGCAACAGACCGAGCAAGAAGCAGAGGAGCCACGCTTGGTGCTGCTGGAGACGATCCGGCAATATGGGTTGGAGGTTCTCACAGTGAGCGGGGAGATGGAAATCACTCGACAGGTTCATGCTCTGTACTATCTGCGACTTGCGGAGGAGGCGGAGCCGGAGCTTGGGGGCCCGCAGCAAGCCGTGTGGTTGGAGCGATTAGAGCGAGAGTATGACAACCTGCGAGCAGCGCTACGATGGTGCCTGGAACGAGGTGAGGTGAGGCAAAACATCGAGATGGCCTTGCGGTTGGCAGGAGCTCTGCAGTGGTTCTGGGAGGTCCGCGGTCACTGGAGTGAGGGGCAGAACTATCTGGAACGGGCGCTCGCGGGAAGCAAGGGGGTTGCAGTGCCGGTGCAGGTGAAGGCGCTCAAGGCTGCTGCACATCTGGCTTATGTTCAGAGAGACACTGATCGGGCAGAAGCGCTGTCCGAGGAGAGCCTGGCACGGTACCGGGAACTCGGAGACACGGCAGGTATTGCTCTTTCCCTCCGTCTGCTGGGGGTGCTAGCCTGGAGTAAGTTTAATTTTGTAGAGGCAATCTCGCTCACAGAAGAGAGCCTGACCCTCTTCAGAGAGTTGGGGCACAAGGAGGGCATCGCCTGGTCGCTTTTTAACTTGGCAGACGCGCTCTTTTTCTCCCAAGGCGATCCGGCAAAGGTACACACGCTGCTCGAGGAGGGTCTTGCACTCTGTAGGGAGATGGGGCACAAGGAGGGTCTTGCCTGGGGACTCGGTCTCTTAGGCCTGGTGTTCCTCCAGCAAGGCAATGCTGTCAAGGCCCGCTCGCTGCTTGAGGAGGGTATACTGAGCTCCAGGGAGATAGGAGATCGGAACATTGCCTGGTTGCTCATCGGCTTAGGGAGCGTGGCCGAGAGCTTGGGCGACGACTCAGCAGCACGTGCCCTCTACGAGGAAAGTATGGCGATAGGGAGAGAGGTCGGTTTCGACCCGAACGACGTCCGCCACCTGGAGGGATTGGCGGACGTGGTTGTGATGCAGGGAAATCCAGCGTGGGCAGCGCGGATCTGGGGGCTGACAGAGGCCCTGCGCGAAGCTAGAGGCGCACCC
>VBHV01000306.1:1941-3436 GCA_005881995.1 Chloroflexota bacterium
CGCGTGAGCTAGAGGTGCTCCGCCTGCTCGCAACGGGATTGACTGACGCGCAGATCGCCGAGCAGTTGGTGCTGAGTTTGCACACCATTCACGCGCACCTGCGTACTATCTACAGCAAGCTGGGTGTCACCTCACGTAGCGCTGCCACACGCTATGCCTTTGAGCATCAGTTGGTGTGAAGACCATCTTCGTACACGGCTTCCAACTTGGCCCACTCCATACATCAGCACGATGGAGGGTCAAGATAGTTATAACTCATCCATAATAATGACGAGGAGCGAACAAACCGGGGAGGGATTGCACGATGGTCGACAGAAAACGCGGCACTCACCTCTTCATCTGACCAAGGGAAGGTCACAGAGGAGTGCTCAAGGAACTCTTTCCACTCCTCTGCGTCAAGGGAAATATACCTTTTGCCGCTCTCCTCTCTCCTTGCAACCAGGCTCTAGCTATATATAACTATCTTGCCCCTGGTGCCATAGAAGTATGGATTGGGCCTAGGAGACGCGATTGATTAGCTCTAGTAACTGAGGTAGACCCCAACGATTAATGACCCCTTCTTATTCCGTATGTTACGAGCCGCCAGGTTTGCGGCACAGCTGGACTTTGAAGTTGATGCGAGTCTTCTGGCGGCTATGCGTAAGAACGCTGGCGAAATTATGCGGATAAGCCGCGAGCGCTGGGTGGAGGAGATGGACAAGTTGTTAGTAACTAAACACCCAGAGAAAGGACTGCAAGTCTTAGCCGATTCCTATCTGCTCAAGTTCATGTTCCCAGAGCTGTGGTTGCAGATCGGCTACGATCAGAATAGCGGTAGTTTGTGGACAAGGGACTTTGACTCGTTTTAAACCCATCAAATAATGGCGATATGGGTTCAAATTGCTCAGAATATCAGCCTGGAATCAGGCGCCTTTCCCTTCTCAACAAAGTACCGTTATACTGTTTCATGATGAAGATGATATGTTATTACGCCCTCCGATGGGGCCAAGAAAGCCAATCTTCTTGCGCTATCATATCTTTTCCTTAATGAGTCAATACAGAAGGCTATGTTTTTTAGTACCTTTTTTGATACTTTGGGCTGATCCTATAATCTCGTCTTGAAAGTGTCATAAATCTCAGTCTCACAAAACGGCCGCAGCCTGTTGAAAAAGTCCTTGCTGAGCTTACGAGAGAAAGCAAGAGTTTAAAGATACAAAGAATTGCTCTAGAGATGAAAACGAGCAAAAACAGCATAAAGTGAAACAGAGAGTATATATAGGAAAAGATGTTAAAATGATGTGAACCACGATTATTTGAGAAAACAGGCTCATTTGGGCGCCAAAATAGGCCCTGGTGGGGTCGAATGCGACCAGCAAGGCCACAGAAACCTTTCTTCTGTGAATGTTTCCTTTTGCGCTTCTGTCGGGTTCCTCTTCCTCCCACTTGGCAGGAGGCACCGTCGCCACCGCTTCCGCAGGAAACGGACGCTGCCCCCAGCCTCGCTTTTGCAGTAAGC
>VBHV01000617.1 GCA_005881995.1 Chloroflexota bacterium
CGGTATCTCTTTCCCATCGTACGATGGGAACTAGAAAGTTGCGAACGCTTAACCCCGATTATTTTCTAACTGAACTATTTGCAGCTTCTCCTCTACGCGCATAGTTCATTCCTGTCAGATCAGATCGTGATCTGGCGTTCCTTCTCCTTACATCTTGCCCGACAACTGTGTAGAGACATAGTCTCGTTGGCGGGATGCAAGGTTCCTCGAAATATTGGCCTGCCAGGCTGTTTTCTGGCCGTTCTTTCGTAATCCTTGTATGCGGCTTCTTAGCAGGTACCTCCTTGCATCACTGCTAACATGCAGCCTCGTTGCAGGGATGGCTATCAAGGCGCTACGAGCGCTCATGGCTCAGGAGGAACAACATGGCGACCAAA
>VBHV01000618.1 GCA_005881995.1 Chloroflexota bacterium
TAGCATCGAAGATGTCGTCCTGGGGGCCATCCCAGGTCTCCCCAGGGTTCACATCCACAATAAGTGTATCGCTTTCGAGTGGGGCAAAGACTTCATGGAGTGGTGGTATAAAGCAGAGCGCGGCGAACTCGATCCCTTTGTCCTCGTCTTTGAAGGCTCCGTCCCAAACGAATCAATCAAGGCCGAAGGCTACTGGGCAGCCCTCGGCGCCGACCCCGCCACCAACCAGCCCATTCCCGTCACGCAGTGGATTGATCGCCTCGCACCCAAAGCCCTCGCAGTGATAGCAGTGGGCACCTGCGCTACCTACGGTGGCATCCATGCCATGCAGGGCAATCCCACCGGTGCTATGGGTGTCAATGACTACCTGGGCTGGAACTGGAAATCCAAGGCCGGCATCCCCGTCGTGAATGTTCCCGGATGCCCTGTACAGCCGGACAACTTCATGGAAACCATCCTCTATCTCCTCTACCAGGCAGGAGGCATGGCCCCTATGATCCCGCTGGACGATGTCGGGCGACCCACCTGGCTCTTCGGCAAAACCGTACATGAAGGCTGTGATCGCGCCGGCTACTACGAGCAGGGCGATTTCGCCACCGAGTATGGCTCACCCAAGTGCCTCGTAAAGTTAGGCTGCTGGGGTCCGGTCGTAAACTGTAACGTCCCCAAGCGCGGATGGATGAACGGCATCGGCGGCTGTCCCAATGTTGGCGGCATCTGCATCGGCTGCACTATGCCAGGCTTCCCCGATAAATTTATGCCCTTTATGGATGAACCACCAGGCGCCAAGCTCTCAACAAACGTCGTGAGCATCTGGGGCGGTGCCCTGCGCGCTCTACGTAAGTTGACCAACGACACCGTCAACAAAGAACCGTCCTGGCGGCACACGGGCAGGGAACTCACCACCGGCTACCGCCCATCGTGGAGAAGGTAAGGGCCACCGTATAGGGTAGGGGCGATCTCGCGGTCGCCCTGGAAGCCACAATAGCAAGGAGATAGTTTCATGACAACGCAAACGACACGAGAAGAGACTCCAGCTCAACCCCCACAGCTTGTGGAAATGTCGTGGGACCCGATGACACGCATCGTTGGCAGCCTGGGCATCTATACCAAGATCGATTTTAAGCAGCGCAAA
Organism: Chloroflexota bacterium; assembly: GCA_005881995.1. The sequence goes on from VBHV01000618.1 coordinate 1,136, forward strand.
ATAGTGGAGGCCTATAGCAGTTCTCACATCTTCCGCGGCTACAGCCTCTTCATGCAGGGCAAAGACCCGCGCGATGCCCACTTCATCACCAGCCGCATCTGTGGTATTTGTGGCGACAACCACGCCACCTGCTCCGTCTATACTCAGAACATGGCCTACGGGGTAAAGCCACCGGCGCTCGGTGAGTGGATCATCAACCTGGGTGAGGCGGCGGAATACATGTTCGACCACAATATCTTCCAGGAAAATCTGGTCGGCGTTGACTTCTGCGAGCAAATGGTCAAAGAGACCAATCCAGCTGTGCTTGAGAAAGCCAATACGACCGAAGCTCCCCACGCCAGGGAGCATGGCTATCGCACCATCGGCGATATCATGCGCTCGCTCAATCCCTTCACGGGCGAGTTCTACCGCGAGGCGCTGCACGTGAGTCGCTATACGCGCGAAGCATTCTGCTTGATGGAGGGGCGCCACGTCCATCCCTCCACCCTCTATCCAGGAGGAGTTGGCACCGTCGCCACCGTCCAGGTCTTTACCGACTACCTGGTTCGGCTGATGAAGTACGTCGAATGGATGAAGAAGGTCGTTCCTATGCATGACGACCTGTTCGACTTCTGGTACCAGGCCCTACCGGGCTACGAACAGGTTGGCTACCGGCAGACCCTGCTTGGCTGCTGGGGATCGTGGCAAGACCCCGATGTGTGCGACTATGATTATCGCACCATGGACAAGTGGGGACGTGCCATGTTCGTCACACCGGGAGTTATTGTCGATGGGGAGTTGGTGACGACAAGCCTGGTAGATATCAACCTGGGCATTCGCATTCTGCTGGGAAGTTCCTACTACGAGGATTGGGATAACCAGAGAATGTTCGTCGATCGCGACCCACTCGGCAACCCGGTCGACAGACGCCACCCCTGGAATCAGACCACCATTCCCAGACCGCAGAAACGCGACTTCAATGACAAATATAGCTGGACCATGTCGCCGCGCTGGTATGATCAGCGCACGGGCAAGTACCTGGCCCTGGATACTGGCGGTGGTCCCATCGCTCGCCTCTGGTCAACGGCTCTGGCCGGGCTGGTGAACCTGGGCGGCTTGGTCGAGTCTACCGGGCACAGCGTTAAGATTCGCCTGCCCAAGAGTGCCTTAAAGCCAGCGGTAGAGTTCGAGTGGAAGATCCCGCAATGGAGTAACGCTATTGAGCGTAACCGTGCGCGCACATACTTCCAGGCCTACGCTGCTGCTGTTGCGCTGCACTGTGTGGAGAAGGCGCTTGACGAGGTACGCGCCGGTCACACCAAGACCTGGAGCGATTTCACGGTACCCAAGGAGGCCATCGGCTGCGGGTTCCATGAGGCGGTGCGCGGTGTGCTTTCCCATCACATGGTCATCGAGAACGGAAAGATCGCCAACTACCATCCCTATCCTCCTACACCATGGAATGGCAGTGTGCGAGACATCTATGGCACGCCCGGACCATACGAGGATGCCGTGCAGAATACGCCCATCTTTGAAGAGAATGGCCCGGACAGCTTCAAGGGCATCGATATCATGCGAGCGGTTCGCAGCTTTGACCCCTGTCTACCCTGTGGTGTTCACATGTACCTTGGCGAGGGGAAAGAACTTCAAACGGTTCTCTCACCAACCTTTGGCGTAATGCAATAACTCGTATAGGGTAGGGGCGACCCTTGCGGTCGTCCTGGAAGCCACCCTTTCACCAACCTTTGGCGTAATGCAATAACTCGTGTATTGTACGGGCGACCCTTGTGGTCGCCCTGGGATAGACCCACTCACCAACCTTTGGCGTTATGAAGAGAATAAATATGACAGAAAGGAGGATATAAGATGGCAGAAGAGCAGAAGGCTTCGGCTCAACCTGAGCCTGCACACACACCGGCCACGGGGAAGGGCGAGGAAAAGAAGAAAACGCAAGGCAAAGAGGCTGGTCGCCATGATACCGGTGGCACGGGCAAAGCAAAACGCCCCACCGGTAAGTCGACGGCCAGGCAGTACACGGGCGTCAATCCTAAAGAACCGGTAGACCCGCAAAGCCCACACTTGCAGACACCTTGAACGGTAACAATGGCACAAAGTAATAGAATGGAGGAGTGTCAGGAATCGTAGGCCAGGGAACCCTTGCGGTCGCCCCTAACCTACTATGCACCCCTCCATTTTAGTACTACCTTATTTTGTCAAATATTATCGCCGTTTCCCGCGATAGAGGAGAATGTCTCATGCCACATGAAGTGCAGGAGCACCACCACCAAGCGGCGCGTATCGAGACGCTGATCCAGGAGGTCGCCGCGTTCCCCGACCCGCGTACACGCGACACAACTCAGGAGCTTGTCCAGACACTCCTGGATATGTATGGTGAAGGGCTGGCGAGGCTGCTTGAAATTACCGCTCAGACGGAAGCATCTGGCCTCGCATTGATCGATACCTTCGCGAGCGACGACCTGTTGGGTTCCTTATTTCTGCTTCACGGGCTGCATCCAATAGATATCGAGACGCGCGTCATGCAGGCGCTGGATGAGGTACGGCCCTATCTCAAGTCGCATGGCGGCAATGTCGAGTTCGTCAAGGTTGAAGATGGCATAGCCCACCTGCGTCTCCAGGGTAGTTGCGATGGCTGTCCAGGCTCAACTATCACGCTCAAATTGGCGCTTGAAGAGGCCATCTACAAGGCAGCTCCCGACCTGGATGGGCTTCAGGTAGAAGGAGTCACCGATCCACCGCCGCGTCCAGGTATACCCATGGCATTCGTTCCTCCCAAACGGCGCAAAGAAAGCACAATGCAACAGGATGGTGGATGGAAAGTAGTGGAAGGACTGATAGAAGAAAACTCCCTCCCTGATGGCACGCTCAAGGTAATCACCGTACAGACGAAACCGGTGCTCTTCTGTTCGATTGCAGACACCTACTATGCCTACCACAACCGTTGTGGCAATTGCAATGCGTCTCTCGATGGTGGTAGATTAGAGGGAACTACCCTTAGCTGTTCCTCTTGCGGACGACAATATGATGTCTACCACGCCGGACGATGCCTGGATGCCCCTGACCTGTTCCTCGAACCGGTCCCACTACTGGTGGAGAATGGCAAGGTGAAAGTGGCTCTGTCAGCATTGGCAAAAGACGATCAACCTTTGCCGATTCAGCCAACCCTATCGATACACGCAAGATGAGGTAGTTATCATGTCGTCATCCGACTTTACAAACAACCACGAGGATCGTTCCGCTTCATCCCTTGATGTGCTCCGTCAGTTTACGCGCAGGCGAGAGGCGCGTCCGCCTGCGGAGCAGTGCGAGCTATGCAGTGTAGAGATTCCGGCGCATCATCGTCACCTGCTGGAACTCTCCAGGCATACATTGATCTGTGTGTGTACTCCTTGCTCAATCCTCTTCGGTGACCCGGGATCCGGGCATGGGAAGTACCGGCTTGTACCCTCGCGCTATCTCCTATTGCAGGATTTCCAGATGACGGATGAGCAGTGGGACGACCTGATGATCCCGGTGAATATGGCATATTTCTTTCATAGCACAAGCGCTCATCATGTCATGGCCTTCTATCCCAGTCCCGCGGGGCCTATGGAGTCCACGCTTACCCTGGAAGGTTGGGATGCGCTTGCCAGTAGCAATCCGATCCTGAACGAACTGGAACCCGACGTCGAGGCGCTCCTCATCAACCGCGTGAGGAACAGAGGGGGTGAGAGTTATCGTGAGCACTACATTGTCCCGATAGATGCCTGCTACGAGCTTGTCGGCTTGATCCGGCTCAAGTGGAAAGGTCTGAGCGGTGGAGAGGAGGTCTGGAAAGCGATTGCGGATTTCTTTGCAGGCCTTCAGAAGAGGGCGATCGTCGTAGAGGGGTCTTCTGCGGATACCTACCCGGCAAACGGCCGCTCCGCCTGGGAGAGGAGAGGCTAATGCCAGATCTGAGCTTTGAGGTAATCGGCGCCGAGGCTTCAGCCTATAGTGTGCTCCCGATGCTCATCTTCAAAATGCGCATCGTCAACGCGAGCGAGGAAGAGCAGATCCATAACGTCAATCTGAAGTGCCAGATCATGCTCACCGTAACGCAACGGCGCTACACTGCCGAAGAAAAAGCAAAACTGCAGGAGCTTTTTGGTGAGCCGGAGCGCTGGGGTGAGACCTTGCGCACTTTCCTGTGGACCCACGTCACCACGGTGGTGCCACGCTTCTCAGGAAGCACCATCGTCGATCTGCCTGTCCCATGCAGCTACGACTTTGAGGTGGTGAGCACCAAGTACTTCAATGCCCTGGAAAACGGTGAAATTCCTCTCAGCTTCCTGTTTAGCGGGACCATCTTCTACGAAGGCGAGACAGGCAATGTACAGATCGCCCAGGTTTCCTGGTCGAAGGAAGCGTCCTACCGCCTGCCGGTCGCGCGCTGGAAAGAAGCGATAGAGGCTTCCTTTCCCAACAGTGCATGGATTCGCCTGCCGAAGGACGTCTTCGACCAACTCTACCAATATAAGATCACGCACGGTCTTCCTACCTGGGAGCAAGCTTTTGAGCGTCTGTTGCGGGCAAGTAGCGAGGAGGTGCAGCCATGAGGATAGAGCAAATCAAGGAAATCGCTGACGCCGTACTCTACGAGGGTTATCTTCTCTATCCGTACCGTCAATCCGCCCTCAAGAATCGGACACGCTGGACGTTCGGCGTGGTCTATCCACGGGAGTATAGCGAGGCGAACGGCGGTATAGAGCCCTGGACAATGCACACAGAATGCCTGGTAGAGGGGGTAAAGGGGCAGGCAGACGACATATCGCTCGACATCACCGTACGGTTTCTGCACCTGCTTGCGCGTACCGTTGTGCAGCCCGAACCGGTGAAGGACGAGCATGTAGAGGCCAACGCCGGTGAGTGGAGCCTGGCCAGTCGTTTTGCTGACGAACCACTGCAAGAGGGTATAGAGCGCGAAGTGAGTGTGCTCGATCTTTCATTGAGCGAGCTGATCACCCACCCTCGAATTGTGGAGATCAATTTTCCCGGCGAACGTATGGTGGATGATAAGCACGCGATATCGACAGGACAAATTGTCCGGGAACAGCAACCAATCGTGGGAGCGATCCTGCTTGGCGCGGAGCCGGTTGGTGAAAATCTTTTCAAGCTCAGTGTTCACATTGAAAACAGGACACCTGAGACCGGTGGGGTGACGAGCCGGCGCGATGCGGTATTGTTCCAATCGTTCGTCTCCACTCACACTATCTTACAGGTAAAGCAAGGCTCCTTCATCTCGTTGATGGATCCACCTGAAGCGTTGCAACCTCTTGTCAAGGGATGTCAAAACCTCCGCACCTGGCCGGTGCTGGTCGGTAACCAGGGAGAACGGAATGCGTTGGTATCATCGCCCATCATCCTGTATGACTATCCACAGATCGCTCCAGAAAGCCCAGGGGCCCTTTTCGACGGAACCGAGATCGATGAAATTCTCAGTTTGCGTATCATGACGCTGACCGATGAAGAGAAAGACCAGATGCGCCAGGACGAGCGCACACGCGAGATACTGGAGCGGACGGAAGCTCTCACGCCCGAGCAATTCATGAAGCTACATGGTGCAATCCGCGAACTGCGCCCTATCAGTGAAGGAGAAAAAGAATGATGCGTCGTGAGGGTTGGAATTTCCCAGGCGAGGATTACCCACCGCCAGAATCTGTAACTATTGCTGGTAAGGAGGTAAGCCGTGCCGACGCTTTCGATTTGATACTTGATGGCAAGACTGCACGGGTCGAGGTCATCCATCAAGATTTCGAGAATCGCATCTACCTGGTCGTTACGGCGGATGAAGATCCCGCCATGGAGCAGATGATGATGGACGACCGCATCCTGCCCGGCCATCATTTCTTTTTCTTCCCGGAGGAGGTAGAACCGCTGGAGGATTAGCTATGGAAGAAGGGACTGTGAACCGTAGATCGTCATCGGAACGAGAGCCTGGGCGCTTACTTATTGCGTGCATAGGCAATATCTTTCTGGGTGATGATGGCTTCGGGGTTGAGGTTGCCCAACGACTGATGTCCCGCCAGTACCCGGAAAGTGTTCAGGTCGTCGATTTCGGTATTCGGGGGATGGATCTGGCATACGCCATGCTCGGTGATTATAATATGCTTGTACTGGTCGATGCCATCCCAAGAGGCGGCTCACCAGGAACGCTCTATCTGATCGAGCCAGATTTGTCAGGTATGACTCCCGAGAAAGGAGTAGAAGCTGGCAGAGTAGCTCTGGATAACCACAGTATGGACCCTGTGAAGGTGTTTGCCTACGCCAGGACGTTGGGCGCAAAACCAATGCATACTTTGCTTGTTGGCTGCGAACCTTCTCCAATGAGCGATGACTACACCGAGATGCAGATGGGATTGAGCGAACCGGTGCAGGCAGCCGTCGATGAGGCGGTGAAGATGATTGATTCGCTCGTTGAGCAATCGCTAGCAAGGTCAGATGTCGTATACTAGCAGTCTTGAGAAAGGAAGATTACCATGGTCAAGTATTTGATTTTAGCCGTTATCGTTGCTGCAAGTGTTTGGGTTTTTCTGCAGACACTTCCTGATATCCAGCGCTACCTAAAGATACGCTCGATGTAACCCGGGTGGCAGATACTTGGAACGAGGTTGGCCATGCACGAACTCGCTATCGCCCAGAGTATCGTCGAGGCTGTTGAGGCGAAGGCAGTCGAATGCAACGCGACAAGTGTCAAGGGCGTGCGGCTCAAAGTTGGCGAAGCCAGCGGCGTCGTCACAGATTCGTTGAGTTTCTGCTTCGAGATGCTGGTCAGTCTCAATCCGGTGCTGGCAGGTGCACATCTGTTGATCGATGATGTGCCTCACCGCGCATATTGTCGACACTGCGACAAAGATTTCGCCGTCACGAACTTCGTTGCCCAGTGCCCGACCTGTCAAGAATGGTCGAGCGAGGTCATCTCTGGTACCGAACTCCAGATCATCGAGATGGAAATCGAGTCTTCATAAGCGTTATTTCGCCCACGAGTAGGAGTTGCAACGTTGGTAAAAATAACCATTGCTCAGAACATCCTGGCAGCTAACGATACCATTGCCGGGGAGATTCAGCAGAATCTTTCGGCGCACGGTATCCGTACACTCAATATCATGAGTTCGCCGGGCGCGGGTAAGACAACCCTGCTCGAACGCACGATTGAGCGGCTGCGTGGGCGACTCAGCATTGGAGTCATCGAGGGCGATGTCGAGACAACCGCTGACGCAGAGCGCATCGAGGCGGCAGGCGCGCAGACCGTCCAGATCAATACGCGGGGAGCATGCCACCTGGAAGCCCACATGATCCGCGACGCACTCGCGCAGATCGAAGTGGCTAGTCTCGACCTGCTTGTTATCGAGAACATTGGCAACCTGGTCTGTCCCGCCGCCTGGAACCTGGGAGAAGATACCCGCGTCGTAGTGGTGAGTACGACCGAGGGCGACGATAAACCGGCGAAGTACCCACAGATGTTTGCGGCCTCAGAGGTGATGGTTGTGAACAAACTCGACCTGCTCCCTTACGTTGATTATGACCTGCAGAAGGTCAAACGACAGGCTTTAGCTATCAACCCGCACCTGCGTATCTTTGAACTAAGCTGCCGGACGGGCGAAGGTCTCGATACCTGGTGCGAATGGCTCATCACAGTTGTAAAAGGCGTACGCGTATAAAGGAAAGCCACATGTCATCCGCGATGGGATCGACAATTTCGCGACGGCGCATTATCGTCCAGGGCATTGTCCAGGGCGTAGGTTTCCGGCCCTTCGTCTATGGACAGGCGCTAAACTGGGGCTTATCCGGCTTTGTGCTCAACGATAGCCAGGGTGTTACCATCGAGGTCGAGGGTACTTCAGAGGCACTCGATGGCTTTCAGCGCACACTGTCCAGGCAACCTCCGCCCCTGGCCCGCATCGACTCTGTTGCAACTGAAGCGATCCCCCCACGTCACGAGCACGCCTTCGTTATCACCCACAG
>VBHV01000307.1 GCA_005881995.1 Chloroflexota bacterium
GTAATGATTGGCACTGCCGCATCCCTTGGCTTTTACGTTTACAGCAGATACCATAGGCGACCACAACCTCGTACCGGAGCCAACGCTGAAATAGAAGAGGCCATCCTTTCGCCTTATACTGACTGTAAGCTGGGCATTACCTACAGTGCTAATTACCCGTGCCCAGTTTGTCCCGCATGTAGGGGAGTAACGCAGTTCTACATAGCCTGTAAGAAACGAGACCTTGCCGCCGGACACCTTCACAGTGTATGCATCGGCAGCACAGCCCGCCTGTTCAGGGTCCAGGCCGTTACATCCATCCCCTGAGCAGGTGACCCGAGGCAAAAGGTGGGGAGTCGTACTCACATTCGCGTTCGTATTGGTCTTGTTGACGCTGGCATATGCGGTTCCAACGAACAACGCGGCTACCAGCACAGCTCCGATAAGCAATGGGAAGAAGTGTCGCATGAGTTTCTCCTTTTTTCAAAAGAGCACGACAAGCCGAAAGAGGAAGACCAGGGATGTACTTGCAACCAATTGCAAGCAGCAAGATGCGGACATATGGAATAAATTCCACTACCATATAAACATACATAATTTACTCACATATGTCAATGTTGAGTCTATCCTTTTCCATGGGCAATTAGAGCGTTGCCTAGAATCTCTTGAGAGCTGTATCGAAAAGAGATGATCTCATGAAAACCTGCTGGCATCCCTTCCTGCTATTCAATCAGTCCATCAGCGATGAGTTGATCCAGCGCTTTCCTCGCGGCAACCGAAGTCCCCACACGAAATCCCGACTCGCGCATGCGCTGCACCAGTGGCTCCAGGTAAGGTTTCATAGCGGAATCACGCTGCATACGACTATTGAGCACATACGAGGCCGTCTCAGCCAGCCAGGGAGTCATCGATGCGCTAATGAGCGTTTCAAGCACCGGCCTTATGCCTGATTTACCGAAATGTACCAGGCTTTTCGCGCCCATCCATGCCACTGAATGATCGGGGTCTTCCAGCGCCTTGACGAGTACTGGCAGTGCGCGCAGATCATGGATATCTCCCAGGGCGCGTACACATTGCCAGCGTTTCCAGGCTGAACCACTCTTGCTCTCCTGGATGAGCGCGGGAACAGCCAGTGGGCCGAGCTTGATCAGGGCAGAGAAAATCTGACTCCCCAATTGATCATCGGCACCCGGCAGAGCGCCCAGCAGCGCTGGAACCGCAGCCTCGTTGCCTGTCCGACCCAGCGCTTTAGCGGCCTGCAAACGTACGGCAGGCACCGGGTCGCGCAGTGCTTGTATCATGGCTGGAGTCGCCGCCGGACTGCCAATGATACCCAGAATGTATGCAACGGTTTCGCGCATATGTCCTGGCATAGGCGCTGCGCAGTGGCACAGGCACAACAAATGGCTTGCCCGCCCACGTGCCCAGCGCAATAAACTCTAGCAGATTCTGCGCCAGGCGATCGTCGTCAAGTGTTGAGACGGCAACGACGGCGCGGGGATCGTTCTCCATAATCCAGTACAGCAATCTCCATGCCGCGCCACGCCGTCCTGCGGCGGCATCTCGCGCCAGCACCTGTGGCGGCGTTATGCCTACTGGCGGCGCGACATCAGCCTGCACCTGTTCTTGAGGAAGAGCATCATTGGAAGTCGTTGCAGGCGTTTTTGATGAAGAATCAAAAGGTGTCATCATTCAGCTCCTTTGGTGGTCAGAGGCTACGTTATGGGATATACAATCCCGGATAGCGTAACCGGTGGCCGTCGGTGTTCTCTACAAGACTAGCAAACACGATACGGACACGTCTCACAAGGGCTATGCGTGATGTGAGGGTGAATATAGCTATAGTATACTACACACTAACGCTGCGAGAAAGATCAAAACGTTTAAGCGTTTAAGGAGGGTATAGATATGTAGGGACGCGATGAATCGCGTCCAGGTACAAGCGCTGATCACCTGGGAGGGTACAGGTATGTAGGGACGCGATGAATCGCGTCCAGGTACAAGCGCTGATCACCTTTGAGGACGCGATTCATCGCGTCCCTACATACCTGTTACGGCATCGCCATAAACAGCCGCTCCGGCGTAATCGGCAGCTGCGTCACGCGCGCGCCCGTCGCGTTGTAAACGGCATTCGCGATGGTCGCGCCCACCGGCACCACCGGGGGTTCTCCAACGCCTTTCGCACCGTATGGGCCAAGCGCGGACGGAACGTACACCAGTATCGGGGTGATAGCAGGCACATCCTCGCTATGCGGGAGCGCGTAATCCATCAGATTCGAGGTGAGCAGCTGGCCGTTCTCATCGTACGCATACCCTTCGTAGAGCGCCCAGCCCAGGCCCTGCGTGACGCCGCCATAAATTTGTCCCTCAACTTCCGCCGGATTGATGGCGAAGCCGACATCCTGCGCCGCCAGGTAATCTAGCACGCGCACCATGCCCGTCTCAGGATCGACGGCAACGCGCGCCACATGCACCGCGTACTGCGGCGAACTGACTTTGTTTGCCGAGCGGCCACGCCCGTACACCGGCTCATACTGACCCGCAAATTGCATTGAAGCGCCCGCAATCTGCGCAAGCGTAACGCTCTTACCAGGGGAGCCGCGCACCACGACTTTATCTCCTTCGATATCCACGTCATTTTGCGAGGCTTCCAGCATGTCAGACGCTATCGTCAATATCTGGTTACGCGCATCCTGGGCCGCCGCGAGCACCGCCGCACCCATCGTGTAGGTGGTTTTGCTGCCGCCTGTCCCGCCGCTATA
>VBHV01000619.1 GCA_005881995.1 Chloroflexota bacterium
CGGCGCGTGAGCGAGCGAGTCCCGCATCGTAGTCCTGTCCGTTGAGACGCAGCAGGTAGGCGCGCATGGCGTGCGCGTAGGCGTTGGCGGGGTCTTCACTAATGACGGCTTCAAGATGCTGTAGGGCGCGGTCATAACGCCGGTCAAGCAGGTTGAGCAGCGCCTGGGCCATTTCGTTGGCCGCGCCGCCCTCCGGCTGCAGTTCCTGTACTTTGCGGCACGCCATATATACTACGCCATAGGAGCCGAGTGCGAGGTTGGCCTCCGCGAGCCCCAGGTGAATGTAGGGATTGTTGGGTTCTATTTGAGCGGCATGGGCAAACGCAATCGCGGCTTCGCGTGCCTGACCTTGTGCAAGCGCCTGTTTGCCGCGTTCTATATAGGTTTGTACGTCGGTTTGTGCTTCCAAAAGATTATCCTCCCATAAAATGTAACGCGATGAGCGCGAGTAAAATCGTAGCTGCGATTGTCAAGAGGGCTAGAGGCCACCTTCGCGCCAGGCGATGGGTATCCTTCAACTGTGTTTGGCCATTCCCTGTTGCGAGAACATAATGGGGTGTAAAAAACCAACCCAGGATGCAGCCACTGAGAAACCCACCCAGGTGGGCATAATTATCGACATTCGGTATGACGAGTCCAAGACCAAGATTAATGCCGATGACTACGACCAGCCAGATGATTACCGGTATACCGCCTCGCCGGAAGGCTTTGCGATGCACCAGCATAAAAACGCTGTACGCTCCCACAATGCCGAAGATTGCCCCCGATGCTCCAACACTCACATCTTGAGGAGCGAAAGCGAAGCTGGCGATGATGCTGATGATACCTGTCACCAGGTAAATAAACAAGAAGCGCAGGTGTCCAAAAATGCGTTCGATGATGATGCCCAGCACGAAAAAGTTGAGCATATTAAGAGCGATATGCAAAATGTTGGCATGCAGGAAGATCGGTGTCACAAAGCGCCAGTATTGACCGGCGCGAATGGCCTCATTATATTTGGCTCCATAGGCCACGAGTACATCCCCGTTTTGCGCATTGCTGAATACATTGGCCAGGATGTCATGCAAGGTGTGCGCGTCTGCAGCGAGCGCGACCTGGTAGGCTGTGATGCACCACATGACAATTGTGCCAATGGTAATGATCCAGGTGACCCAGGCGAAGCTTTTGAGTCTGCCCAGCGCTCTATTGCGGCCTATAGCAGTGTCATAACTCAACCTGATGGCGTCGTTGCGGTTTATTCCGATCATATGGGTAGTGGGTGTCCCTTGCGAGAAACCTGCCTGGTCTCCAGAACTATAGGTGAAATCTTCTGTCATGATCTCCGTGCTTTTGAATCGTAGGAACGCAACATATCGCGCCCTGGTATCCCGCCTCTACATATATTACGTTTGATAAGGATGATGGTTGTCTTGTATATCGCATTGTACGGATTATAACCTATTCTGTGACAATTGCCTATAAGCTGGCTGGAACATTATACGGGGAGATGGGCGAATATGGCGATACCATTGAGAATAAACTGAACAGCTAAGGCTGCCGGTAAAATGCCCAGAATGCGCGATGTGACCAGGATGCCGGTGCGGCCAACACGATTCACGATCCATATGCTGCTCCGCATCACCAGCCACGCGGTAAACAAGGCGCTGATGATGGCTCCCGCGACTGAGATCAGGTCGATGATATTGGGTGCGGCGAGGTCGACATAAAGTATGGTGGTGGCAATGGTGCCGTGGCCAGCGATCATACGCGTGTGCCGGATTGCCGCCCAAAAAGCATATCGACCGCTACGAGAAAGAGCAGAGCTCCACCCGCGATATTAAACGCATACAGGTTGATGCCCAGGCGATCGAGCAGGAAACGGCCCACCAGTGCGAAAAAAGCGATGATAATAGCGCTGATGATGACTGCTCTTGTCACGATGGTGCTTCTCTGCGCCTTGTTCAGGTGACTGGTGAGGCCGATGACGACAGGAGCAAGGCCCACAGGATCGATGATGGTGAAGAATGTGACAAAAGCGCGAATAGTAAAGATCACAATAAAATGCCCCCGGATTTTGTGTATAGTATATCACTCATCCGAGGGCTATTGGTTAGTAGGGACAGAGTGTTACACTCTACGGTAATAGTAGCGTCGACGGCTGCGGTAGAGTGGATAGGTTATCAGGTGCCAGAGCGCTACGAAGATGAGCGCGCCGATCAATGCTCGAATCAGTGGGACAGGAGGACTCGTGGGAATGTTGATATCACCGATCCCAGTGATAATGATAACCTGTGTCATCAGCCAGATGCCAATCAACGCGGCAATAATTGCGCCGATGAAACCGAACGGCAGACGCCACCCTACCAGGGCCTCGGCTATGAAACCCACGATAGCAGCCACGATCAGGTACACAATGAAGTTCAGACCGAATGTCCAGACGTTGTCACCAATTTTAATGGTTACGCCGTCTGCAAGAATGAGTGATAAAGTCAGCATATATTTCTCCTTCTCCTTTCGTCCTGCCTTACAGGTTAGCAGGACACATAGGTGCTAATGCCAGGATACAGCATGTATATTGAATAGTGGGAGCATCCCCATTTTTCATACACCTATGAACTTGTTATACTAATTGACCTGTACAAAGACAAGTCAACAATAAAAAGTCTCAGAGTATTTTCAGAGTATTTTCAGATTTCTAAGGAATTACTGGCCTCACCTGCGAGGTCGGGCATTAAAAGATATCCAGAGTGTCAGCTATTTGTCCTCATTTCCTGATGCTGGAACGTGTCTATAGATAAGGAGAGCCGAGTTTTGGCTTGCATCGGCCAGATTTCAGGTGTAAACAGAGGATTCCCCTGGTTTCCTGAAGTGTTCTACGCTATAATGTAGGAGTGCGATTACTCCCTTGCGGCTTCTTGAGCCGCAGGCAAGCCGGGTATTCAAGATGATCGCGTCCTGGAAAATATCTTTGTAGGGAGGCATGCCATGAAGCGTGCGAAAAACTATCTCATCATCACCGGGGTAATTGTCCTGGTATTACTGGTTGCAGGGTTCATACTTGCTGGTATCTTCGGTGTATTGCTGGATGTCCTATACATTGCGTTGATACTTCTGGCTGCCTTTTCCTTGATCTCCACGGCTGTCCTCATTTATGCGCTGCTGACGCTTATCAACACCATCATCACGGTACGCAATGAGGTGAAGCCTTTGATAGAGTCAGTGCAAGAGACGGTTAACGATGTCAAAGGATCGGTGGAAGAGACATTGGGAGTCGTTAAAGATACCGCCAAAAGCGCGGGTCACGCGGCAACTACCATCGGCAGTACTGCAAAGCTGACCACTGAATTTGGGATTGCCCCCGGCGTGCGTGCAGCAGCCCTGGTAGTGGCAACACAGAAAATGGTGCGCGTCTTTATGGGGAAAGGCCGTACGCGCGACCGTTATGATGAACGCCGCAAACAGCAGATGGAATTATTGGATTCGGCTGTCGGAGGAGAATAGCCATGTTTATCCTGAGTGACGCGCTTGCTCCATGGGGGCAGGCAGCAGCTATTATCCTGGCAATCTATACGTTCATCAATATCCTGGTCGGCCTGGCATTCGCGGCAGCCCTTATGTTTGGCTTCGCCTGGATACGCCAGAAGGCCGAATTGATCAAAAAATTGCGGCCGATGGTCGATAGTGTGAATAAAGCAATTGAAGCTCCAGAAAGCGCTGCTCCTCTTCAAGAGCCTCAGCACAAGCTCGTTCAGGTCGTCCATAAGGTGCAATCATTAGAGATACCACAGAAGATCGAGGGGGTGGATCACCAGGTTCACGGCGTTGAGCAGAAGATCGATCAAGGCGCCGACCGCGTAGCAGAGGCGGTGATTGAGTTTCGCGCACGTACCGTGATGGCGAAGACAATAGTCAAAGCCTTTTTCTTGCCCGGCCTGACGAAGCCAAAACGCCAACTCTCCTTAATGGAAGTACACGGTTTTGAGGGGGCGGTGAACAGGGACGGGATGGGTCCTCAATACTTGCCAGCAGAATCTTCGGGAGCTGTAGTTGCCCGGTCAACGCTATCTGACGGGGTTGAGGATGCACAGATTCAGGAGAGAGAGCCTGCGGGGGCCAGGCGGGCTGACAATGCACCTCCTCGTTGAGTATGCGTGGCAGTTTGGGCGTTTCCAGCGCAATGCTCGTCTCTATCTGATAAATAATGCCCTGAGCGGTATGACCGCGGGCATTCTCCTGGTGCTTTACAATCTCTATCTTATCTCGCTGGGTTACGGGCCTGATTTTGTTGGACTCGTGCTGTTCGTGGGTACAATCGGGGCAGGCATCGCCATCTTTCCGGCGGGTCTCTGCGTTGATCGTTTCAGCGGGAAAGTCATCCTCATCTGGTCGAACCTGCTGATTGGCCTGGCGGGTCTAGGCCAGATTCTTTTTCGCCAGCCTATTCCACTGCTGATAAGCGGCTTCATCGTGGGCGTTGGCCTGGCTTTTACGCTGGTCATCAATGCCCCCTTTCTAACGTTCAATAGCTCCCCCGAAGAACGTTCGCATCTTTTTAGCATGAACATTTCGCTAGGGCTGGTGACGCTGGTATCAGGTGAGGTACTTGGCGGGGCCTTACCGGGCTGGTTTCGCACAATTCCCTGGTTGATGGCTCCTCTCCCATCGTGGGTACCCCCCATATTGGCGAACCAACCTGATCCACGTGCCTATCAACTGGCTCTGCTCTTTGCAGGGATCATCGCTGGCCCAAGTCTTATCCCTTTGTTTATGTTGAGGAATGATCGGCCTCGTAGGAATGGTGATACAGTCTCCCCCAGGTCTGTAGGGGCGAGGGAGGAAGGGATGAGGGGAGAGGGCCTTTATGGTCGCCCGCCAAACTTAGAGACCGAGGACGGGCGACCACAAGGGCCCTCCCCTCACCCCTCGTCCGCCCTCGCCCCTACGGAATTGAGGGAGACTGTATCAGAAGCCGATGAGAGGGCGACCGCAAGGGTCCCCACCCTACCCCGCCCTACTCCCGCCCTTACAAAGATGACGAACGTGAAGGCGACGCTCAACGCTTCCAGTATGAGGAAGTTAGTGGGCAGTCGCTTCTTTTTTCTGGCGCTGGTGTATGTGCTGACGGGGTTGGGGGCGGGTCTGTTTATTCCTTATTTCAATATCTTTTTTGTGCAGCATTTGAGGGCTTCTCCCGCACTTTTTGGGGTGATTGATGGGGGAGCGAATGCTACGACTGCGCTCTTCACGCTGGCCGCTCCGTGGTTAGCTGCGCGCATTGGCAGAATTCGCGCGATTGCTTTGACGCGCCTGGTGAGTATTCCCCTGCTGCTGACAATCGGGTTGACGAGTTATTTACCGCTAGCCGCCCTGCTGTATCCATTCCGCCAGGCAACGATGGATATGAGTGCTGGCGTTTTGCAGGTCTACTCGATGGAGGTGGTGCCGGAGCGATATCGCGGCCTGGCAAACAGCAGTTACCAGGCTGCTTTTCAAGTTCCCTGGGCCATTACCGCTTCTCTTGGCGGCTTGATTATTGTGCATCTTGGCTATCCTCCGCTTTTCCTGCTGGCGGCGTGCTGCTACATTCTGACGATTGTTATATTACTGTTTCGCCAGCTGTAACATTCTGGGCCTGTAATCTGAAAGTACTCAAAGATGCACGCGTCCTCAAAAGCGAGAAGAGTGCTCAGGAAGTCTATTACTGGCTTGACGGAGAGAGAGCGGCAGTACAAGCCAAACAAGACCCATCTTCACAGAGGAGGAACGAATGGCTAAGAACATCAAATCCACGATGCTGGTCTCAGTAGTAGGCCAAAAGTATATCAGCCTGACGACGTTTCGCAAGACGGGAGCAGCGGTCGTCACTCCCGTCTGGTTCGCTGAACTGGCAGGCACTCTGTATGTCTATACGGATGCAACAGCGGGCAAGGTCAAGCGCATCCGCAACAACCCACAGGTGCAGTTTGCAGCCTGCACTCTGCGTGGAGTGGTGACCGGTCCAACCATTCCAGGCTCAGCGCGCATTGTGACTGACCAGGCGGAAATTGCCAGCGCGGAGACTGCTATCAACAAAAAATATGGAGTGGAACGTCGTCTTCTGCGGCTGGCCAATTCGATCATGGGCCTCTTTCGACGCAAGCAGCCCGAAACAGGGATCGTCTACCTTGCCATCACAGCCTGATACGATTGAGGGTGGGTACCACTTCGTTTGTTCGAAGTGATACCCACCCTCTGATTTATGCTTCATTACACCAGGCGAAGCTCGTTAGTGTTTCGTGATCCGAATGAACACAATAGTCAGTTCATACAGGAAAGACATCGCCACGCCCAGGATAATCGGGCTGTAGAAGTCTGCGCCTGGGGTGAGGAATGTTGCTGCAATCCACATGCCGATGTGCGCGGTTGGTCGTTTCCTGCGCAGCGTCTGAGAAGTTACCAGGCCTAGTTGGGCCAGGAAGGTCAGCACAAGCGGTATCTCAAAGACGATGCCAAACGCGAGCAAGAAGAACGCTACAAAGGTGAAGTAGCTGTCAGCCGAGACCAACTCTGTAAAGCTATCGGATGCGAAGTTGACGAGCCACTGCACCGGATATTGCAGCACGATGTAGCCAAGCGAGATACCTACCAGGAAGAGCACTATGCCTACGAAAATGAATGGAACGGCTGTTTTTTTCTCTTTATCATACAGTCCAGGCGCGACAAAGGCCCAGATCTGGTAGAGAATCACCGGTATTGCAATCAGGATGCCCGCGGCAAGTGAAAGTTTGAGGAAGACAGTAAACCCTTCTGCCAGCCCTGTAACTATCAGCTTGCCTTTACCAATCTGGTCCGCCGTTTTTGGCAGCGGCCAGGTGAGAAAGGTCATGATCTGGACGCGGAAGAAGAAAGCGGCGATCGCCCCGACTACGACGGCAATGATTGACTTGAAGATACGCCAGCGCAACTCTTCCAGGTGATCCACCAGTGACATGGCGGATTCATCCAGTTCTTCCTCTTCATCTGTGCTGTATTCATCAACTGTTGCCATAGGGTCCTGCTGATCTATGGTTGCCATATCTACTCCTGTAGAGCGGGTATAATGCTAACAAGGGAACCATGCATGCATGTCCTCCCGCTTGCGGCAACCGCCGTTAATCATTACTGTGTAATTCTGTGTGAGTTGTTTCAGTGCGAGTTACTTCGCTGTAGGCGGGTTTGGCGGGTACCTCGTCCTGCAAGGGAACGCTGCCCTGGCTGAGCTTACTCATATCTTTGGAACTAACCGGCAGCTTCTCTTCCTCTTCCTTATGCGCGGTCAACTCGTTCATGCCTTTGCGAAACTCTTTTATACTTTTACCGATGGCAGAACCCATCTCCGGCAGCTTTTTGGGGCCAAAGATAAGCAGAGCGATGATAAGAATGACGATCAAATCGAATCCGTGAAATCCGGGGATCATGGTGAGTGTCCTTTCTTGCCCTATCGAGACCTGTACAAATTTGTACGCTTCTTAACTATTCGATACTAGCTTGCATCCTGCCTGAGTGCGCAGCACTAGCACGCAGTGCGTTGGCAGGATGGATTTCAAGGTACTACCTAAATACTATCCAGGCCCATTCACATTACAACTCTGCGCATCGCCCAGGTTAAAGATGCTATTCCATACCGGTTGGATATTGGCGCAGTTGGGAATGACCACATCCTGATTTGAGCCTGCAGAGGGATCATAGACCGAAGTTGTGTCCCCATAATCCATATTTCCCTGGCCTGGCCCCAATGTCAGACGCTTCACCGATGAATCTGAGAGGGAACGTCCGAAGTTCGCGAAAGCCAGCATCTCTTGTTGACTGAAATCGGTATAGACTTTGCCCTGCAAGTCCGTAATGATCTGTGTGAGATGGGTAAACACGTTCGACAGCGTCAGCTTCTTCTTGAGGGCAGTCAAGACTTCCTGTTGGCGATTGGTGCGACCGAAATCACCTATCAGGTCCGCGTGCCGGGAACGCACGTATTCCAGCGCCTCTTGCCCGTTTAAATGCTGCGGCCCTGGCACGAGATAGAGACGCCGGTAGGCATAAGGGTTGTTCTGATTGCTGCCGGTATCATCTGGATAGGAGTCATCGACAATGGGGTGCGTCACATCGATATCCACGCCGCCGAGCGTATCGATCACGCTGGCAAAACCGCTCAAGCCCACCCAGGCATAGCGGTCAATAGTAATGCCATAATCTTTCTCAATCGTCAAACGCGCCAGCCGCACCCCGTCATCAAAGCTATTGTGCTGGGTCGCTCCCAGGAAAAACGCCTGGTCGATTTTATGCATCCCGCCAACCTCTGGCACATACACCCACGAGTCGCGCGGAATAGAGACCATGTTGACCGTGTTGTGATCGGGATCGATATGAATAACCATCATTACCTGTGTCAGCACGGCGGGGAAGTTATATTTCCCATCGTTATCGCTGCCCAAAAGCAGGATATTCCAGGCATGCCCTGTAATAGATCCCTCATCATAGTTTGCAGCCGGTGGTTCATCCTGGCCACGGCTGACCGGGTGAATAAAATGCGAAATGGGTATGAGAATATTGTTGTCGATGTAGTAAAAGGCAAAGGCGCCAATGCCGCCTAGCAGCAGGAAGAAGAGCAGCACGATACTGAGGATAATGCGTTTCCTCCTTGACCAGGGGTTTAGTTTGCGCGGCTGCTTTGGCGGAACAAAACGCGCTTGAGAAGGTTGAGGACGCAGCGGTAATAATTTTTGCGTAGGTTCTTTATCCATAGCCTGATTAATACCTCATTGAATATAGGAGAATATTCTCTCTCTTCATAGTATTCACACCCTTCCAACGTAGATAGTATATCATGCTTGAGTCCACTCAAGAAAGACATGATACAATAGCATCAACGAGGAGGAATGCTTATGCATCTTGAACATATTCAACAGGCGTTACGGGACGAGAAGCTGGATGGCTGGCTCTTTTATGACTTTCGCAAATCAAACCCTATCGCGTACCAGATCTTATCAATTTCCCTCGACAGTTTCTTTTCACGTGGGTGAACTGCCGGGGAACCGCGTCATTTTCCGTACCTGGCAGGAGATACAGACCCACCTGCAGTCCATATTGCTCGCGGGTACGCGTATCGCGATGGAATATTCCCCCATGAACGCCATCCCCTATATGTCGCGTGTGGATGCAGGCACGCTCGAACTGGTGCGTTCGTGCGGTGTAGAGGTTGTCAGTTCCGCCAACCTGGCGCAGCGCTTCGTGGCCCAGTTGAGCGAGGCGCAGATGGAGAGCCACCGCGAAGCCGGTAGGCGTTTGATCGCCGCCAAAGATGCGCTCTTCGCGGCCCTGGGCGACGATGTACGCGCCGGTGCGGCCCTCGATGAGTACAGCGTGACGCAGCGTTTTACCACCCTTATTTCGCAGGCAGGGCTAGTTTTGCCGGAGGGATCACCTCATGTCGCGGTCAATGCCAATGCCAGCAACCCGCACTATGAACCGACCAGCGCTCAGCATAGTCCTATTGGGCATGGCGACCTGGTACTCTTCGACTTCTGGGCAAAATTGCCAGAACCGCATTCCATCATTGCCGATTATACATGGATGGCTTTTGCTGGCACACGCGACGAGATCCCCGCACTGCAGCGTGAGGTGTTCGAGATCGTGAGGCGAGCGCGCGACACAGGTATAGCCTTTGCACGTAAGCAACTTGCGGCGGGCGAGCGCGTCGAGGGCTGGCAGGTGGATGATGCTACACGTGCGGTTATTGCCGGGGCGGGCTATGGCGAGTATTTCATTCACCGCACCGGTCACAGCATCGGCACGGTGGTGCATGCCGATGGAGCAAATATGGATAATCTTGAGACACGCGATGAGCGTGTCCTGCTCCCCTCGACCTGCTGCTCTATTGAGCCTGGCATCTATCTACCGGAGTTTGGCATACGCAGCGAGGTCAACATCCTCGCGCATGAGCATGATGTAGAAGTCACCGGAGTGCCTGTGCAAGCAGAGATTGTCGCCCTCTTGTAAGGACTCCCTACAACCCTCCTCATATTTCAACGTATATGATTGTGAGAACTCAATGTTGAACAGGCGTCGTTAATCAACGCCATCTAGGGAGGTATTATCTATGGGTGATGAATGGCAAGAGGGTCCTGATGCCACATCAGACAGGCCCCCTCAGTACTCACAAGACGATTTAGATAAACGCATCGAAGAGATTCGGCGTAAAGTTATAGAAGGCACCAGCGAAGCACAACAGCGTATCAAACGTGTCGTTGATAGAGCGGGGGGGTACTGGCAGCAATCGAATACCTCGTTACAAGCGCGCCAGGCGAACAGTGTAGAAGAGGAACGTATTCGCCACCTGGCCAATTCATGGAGCCTGGGCAACTGGCAGCTTGCGCGCGAACTTGGCACCTATATGGACCTCGTTTCGTGGGCCGAAGACGAGGTATGGGAGATCACTCTACAGTCGCGCTGGGAGACGCGCACAATGGAAGTCATCTCCGAACCTTATAGCGGTCGTCCTGTTGGAAAAGTGCAGCCGTTATTGCCTGTATGGGATTATGAACTGCCCCCCGTCACCGGTTTGAAAGCTCCCGAGAGCCGCACTCGCCTTACAGGGCAGGAAGAGGTATTTGCCTGCACCGCCTGTAACAGCACCGGGCGTCTGCTCTGCGCCTCCTGTAGCGGGCGCGGCTGGGTTGTCTGCCCGGACTGCAAAGGGCGCACGCGCCTGCGCTGCACCACGTGTCGTGGTCGGGGCTACGTCGCCGACTGGCAAGACGCGAAAAAGAAATCGTTTTTCCAGAAGCGTGCCGAAAATCTGACCGATTCGGTCACGAATAAGGTCTCCGACCTGTTCGAAGGCATGCGCCAGCAGGGTGTGCCTGTCTCCAATCCCATGGATGCTGACCCTGCTAGCAAGGGGCGTACTGTTCCCTGCCCGGACTGCGTTAATGGCGAGGTCGATTGCACCTGTGGCACGGGTAAGCGCGTCTGCGAGAATTGCCAGGGCTCAAAAACTGAGATTTGTTCCCACTGCGGTGGCACAGGCAAAGTAGTACGTCATCGCGAGATTGTACGGCGTTTCGACCTGAGCACACAGACGCAGATTGTTGGGGCGACAGCTATTCCTGAGCAGCGCCTGGCGAAAGCGAGTGGGGACCTGGTCTATAACGCCGAGGTCAACGAAACGCTCTATCCAGATGCCGCTCCCGAAAGTGTGCCGATGGATGTATGGAGCGCCGCCGTCCAGTTGGCGCAAAACGTCACCGCTGGTGAGCGCACAACCAACCCGCGTGAGCAGTCGCGAGCCAGCTTACAGGTGTTGGAGTTAACGCGCATCCCCTATACCAAAGTGGATTATCGCTATGGAGACCAGGACTATGTCTTCTACATCTACGACGTGGATGGAAAAGAGAAGTTTTATGCTGACCGCTATCCCGCTCGCTGGGATCGCGTCGAGCGCCTCTTCCGCTCCATCACCAACGACCTGATGGCTCCCGCCCAGGGCACCGCGCAGGCCAATGCGGCTGGCGATCAGGTACGCGGCTATCGCGTGCCCGTTGAGAAGCCACCCTACTCGATTACTGAAGAAGAGGAATAGATTGACGGTATAAAAAATCCCCGCAACAAGCGTTGCGGGGATTTTTTATACCGACTCATGATGAAAGGAAATTCGACCATGATTGCTGAGCATCTCGAACGCTACCTTTTAGCCATACCGAAAGCCGAACTGCACGTTCACCTGGAAGGGTCTATACAACCTGCGACGCTGCTCATCCTGGCACAGCGGAATGGGGTTGACCTGCCGGTACACACTATTGAAGACGTGCAAAAATGGTTCATCTTTCGCGATTTTAACCACTTCATCGAGATTTATCTGGATATCACCCGCTGCTTGAGAACGATCGAGGATTACGAGCTGATCGCCTACGAGTTTGGCGCGAATATGGCAAGACAGAACATCCGCTATGCCGAAGTGACATTCTCGCCGAGTACCCATCGCTACGCCCTCGACATTCCTCATGACACCTATTTTGCCGGATTGACACAAGGGCGAGAACGAGCGCGGGCTGAATTTGGCGTCGAAATTCGCTGGGTCTTCGATATCGTCCGAAATGTCGAGGACGAGGCACGAAACCGCGAACTGGCCGACTACGTGACATCTGTAGCGATAGAGGGCAAGGACGATGGTGTGGTGGCGTTAGGTCTTGTCGGAGCAGAGATAGGCTATCCACCCGAACGCTACGCCCGCTGGTTTGAGAGGGCGAGGGAAGCTGGATTGCACAGCGCACCTCACGCCGGAGAAACTGTCGGGCCGACCAGCGTATGGGGCGCTTTGAGGGTATTGGCAGCCGAGCGCCTGGGACATGGTGTGCGAGCTATTGAGGACCCTGCGCTGGTGGAATACCTGGCGGAACAGCATATACCGCTCGAACTATGTCCAACAAGTAATGTATGCCTGGGCATCTATGCAAATACTGCTGAGCATCCATTCCCGCGCTTGTATAGTGCAGGAGTGCCTGTTACCATCAACTCTGACGATCCGCCCTTGTTCAATACCGATCTCAATACCGAGGTCAAACTGCTGGTTGACCCGTTCAATTTTGACATTGAGACGGTCAATCACATTGTACTGAACGGTGTGCGTCACAACTTCTTGCCTTTAGAAGAGAAGCAGGTAATGGAAGCGACGTTTTCGGCGGAAATGGCGCGACTGCGGCAAGTATACGGGTTGTAATGAAGAGCGGCAACTGTATATCATGGGGACACTTCTTTGTGGGAAGGCGCAGGAGCAAAGCATAGAAGCCAATCCGAAGCAGATTTTACCTTAGTCCTGATGCTTTTGTACTGGACAAATAGAGACGCTACGCAGGTTGATAGACTGTAGACGAAGTAGCAACCATAATTAACCACGCTCCCCATGGTACGCCGATATTCTAAATATAAACTGCTGTTAGATGAAGGATTTCCCCCGCGCTCGTACTTTCCCATGCTCAACTGGTAAATAGGCCGAAGGTTCGGACAAATTGGGCCAAATAATCAGAAATCGGGCTCAAGGCTTGGACACACAATAAACCACTTAGCTCTTCTCCCTCCTGGAGCGGAAACTTCCAGGCAAGGGGTGGAAACCTGTGCTACATCTTTTGTACCGAGAAATGCTCTCTTCTCGTGAAATGGGGAAGACAAATGGAAATTGTGACGAACCTTGGGCCAAACATTTTTTATCTCGACGCCTTTTTGATAGAGGCAACAAAGTAGAGGAAGAATATGCTGTTACCTTTTTTCTTTCGTCCTGGAAGCGTTATCTCGATGAACATGATTTCGTAGGGGAAGTATACTGATAAGTAAATAGGAGCTGCTAGCGCTGTCGGTGATGGGGTCAGCATAGCGAAACTTGCTTTCTGTACGCTAAAAATAGGACGCGAAGATTCTCCGACAGGTTTCTCCGGCACACTCCTCTCTTTTGTACGCAGAAAAGCTCGAAGTACTTGCATTGCTCGATTCAACTTGTCAGAGGATGGCTCTTCTCCGTCAAACATGCTCCGACCAGTTGACGACAGACTGCACACGCATTTTCGAAACGTTCATGTTGAGAGCGTCTCTCCCATCTTTGTCATTATCTTCCCTGACTTGCAATGGCGTTAGGGAACAGGTATACTCCTGTCAGGAACATCTCTTCTGTTACATCGTGTGCGGTCACCATCGTCAGGAAACCGTGTGTTGGCTGATCGACAAGGGGGATGCTATGCCCAAGGCCAAAGCAAAGCTGAGTTGGTCTGCCGCTCTCGAGATCTATATCTTGTCCGAGCCACACAGCGGGGAGGACCGCTCCATTACGCCGGAGAGTCCCGCCTGGTTTGCCTGGCTGGCCGAGCGGTCTTCCTTTGCTTTTCAGGGTCAGCAGGGCTCCTTCAGCGCCCTGCTGGAAGCCGTGCAGCGTGGGGAGCGCTACTGGTATGCGTACCTGCGCACGGGCCAGCAAGTGCGCAAGAAGTATCTGGGCAAGACCGCTGATCTGACCCTCGCCCGGCTCGAGCAGGTCGCACGGGTGCTGCAGACGGAGCGGGCCGGCGCCGTCTTGCCCGACACCGTGCTTCCCACGCGAAAGGCTCACCATGAGCCGGTGCGCACACCCCAGGTCGTCACCCCTACGCCTGCGCAGAAAGCGATGGACGGGCCTGCACCAGTCGTCGTGGGGCACACCGCTACGGCCACTGCCATGCCCGCTCAGCCGCTCCTGTCCACCAAGCTCTACGTGCCTCGACTCCCTGCCCGGCTGGTGCCCCGCTCCCGCCTGATCGAGCGTCTGCGGCAGGGGCTCGCCGAGTGTGGGGTGCCCGCCGTCTGGCTCTCCCTCGATGCTGAGGAGAACGACCCGCAGCACTTCCTCTCCACCCTGCTGGCCGCCTTCCAGACCCGTGATCCCTCGATTGGGGCCAGTGTCCAGGCGCACCTCTCCTCGCCACATGGTCTGCAAGGCCTCTCCCTCTCGGCTGTCTTCACACAGCTGATCAACGACCTGACCAGCCGCACCAGTGGCGAGTTCCTCCTGGTGCTGGACGACTACCACACCATCACGCTTGAGCCTCTCCAGCACGCCATCGCCCAGCTTTTGGAGCACTGCCCACCCCAG
>VBHV01000308.1 GCA_005881995.1 Chloroflexota bacterium
CGGCAGTACAATCGCGATCTGGTCATGCTCTGCGAGCGCGTGAACGCCGCTGCTCCGCAGTTACCGGATGGGCGTCATCTCCTCTTTCAGGTTCGCGATATGCCTTGTCCGGTTCTATATATGCAAAAACGTCAAGTGGCCTGACTCCCTGTGGATGGGATCAAGCACCCGATCGATCAGCTCTCGCTCCCAGCGCTGCACGAAGGCGAACTCCTGTTGCGCCACGGCTTCCACCTCGATGTCCCAGGCGTTGGCGGCCCGAATGATCTCGGCTGGCACCGACTGTTGGATACGCAGGCGTGTTGGCGGATGCAGGTGCCAGCGATCCTGGCTGGAGAACACCAGCGCATCATAGAGCGCGAACAGGACATCTGCCTCCCCTGGCAGGTCCGGTGTGCTTCGAAAGGCGAGAACCTTCTCGGTGGGTTCGTCGATCACCAGGACGAGATGCGGCCTCATCGTCTTTTGCGCCGTACGCACCTGGACTGAGGTCTGTTGCCAGCCAATGCGCCAGGTGGTCGCTTGTTTCTGGATCGGATCACTCGACAGCATGCAGACGCGGCGACGCCCGAAAGCACAGCAGACCCCCATCACTACCTCAAACGGTAACGCGCAAGCGCCGACCCGCCGTGCCATCCGACGCATGATTTCCTCCACGGTCGAAACCCGCCGCAGCAGCGGTGAGACATAGAGCCGCTCGATCCTCTCGGCCATCGGCTGGGTCACCTGGGCGAAAAAGGTGGTCAAGATCGCTTCTTGTGTCGACGGTGGCGCATCAGGGAAGATGGCCAAGGCCATCCGCTCCTGGACGAGGGACCAGGCATCCATCCCTTTGAGCCAGGGGAGGATCTCGTACACCTGAGGCACATATTCCGCCACTTGCAATAATTGCTCAAGCAGGCGGGGAATCTGGTGGAGGGGGTCTTCAGCGAGCCAGGCAGGCGCCTCGGGTTGGCAAAACGGGCTTGTTTTCATGAGCGAGGAGGTCGTTGTTCTCCTGCGGGATCAGCGTCAAGCGCAGCGTCTCGGCGAGGATGGCTGCCGTGATGCGTTCAGCCTGGCGGGCACGGGCAATCTGGCTGGCATATTGCAAGACGACCCGCAGCTTGCGAAAGGAAGGACACACGCGCTGCCAGAGCTGTACACCCATCTCGCGATCGGATGCATCGTCGGAGCGATACTGCCAGTAGGGCAGCGTCAGGGCAGGCAGCACCGTCGTCAACACTTCCTCCTGGGTGAGCGGCAAGAACTCCATATGCAAGCCAACGCGGCTCACAAATTTTTCATGACGAGTGATGACACGCAGGATGCGTGGAAGTCCCACGATCACGATCGGGCAGCCGGTGCGGTCGAAGATATGACGCAGCAGTTCAAAGCTTTCGACATTGAGCCAGTCCCCTTCGTCAACCAGGACCAGGTCCAGATCGGTACGCCGGATGGCCTCTGCCGCGACCGCTTCCATATCATAGACGTTGTGGCCGGCATGCTCGCCGTTGAGCGTCGCGATCAACGTTTTCGCCAGGGCTTTCGCCGTCGAGCGCGGGCTGACCTTAATGCTCACACAGGCTGGAAAGCCACTGTAGGCTCGTGGCGTCAGCGCTTGCAGATAGGTCTGCACAGCAATGGTCTTGCCCACCCCCGCGTCTCCCGTGGCCACGCCCATCGTGGCATAGCCGGTCTCTTCACGCGACTGCATCATAAACTGCATACAGGCATGAAAGCGTTTGACACTCTGCGTCATGATGGGAGCCTGGCCGGGTGGCAGGCGATTTTCGAAATCGAGGTCATCTGTGTATTCAGGAATCATGGAGCGCGTCCTTTCTGGCCTGCGCGGCGCGGGCCACCAGAAAATCAAACAGATCTGGGGAACGAGGAGAGGAAAGAGGAGCAACCGGTCCATCGAGTGCCGAGGTCGTCTGTCGTCGTCTCTTGCGTTGCTCCGGTGCCGAGGGAGCGGGTCCCTCGAGCGCTTCACGCGCGGCTTGGATGCGGCGGCGAGCCTGTACTCGCTGGCGACGCTGGGCCTCAACTACGTCGTGGCGTTGGACTGCCTGACCTTTCGCTGAGGAAAGCGCGAAGGCAGTGCAGCGCCATTGGCCCTCGAAGAAGACTTCCAGTTCGGAAGGCGCGGTATAGCAGGGCGCTGCACGCACCAGCACCTCCTCGCCGACCAGCACCGCCAGTTCTGAATGCCAGTAGCGCTCCCCAGCATATTTGATGCCCTCCTTGAGCACGCGCCGGTGAGCCGGTTCTTTGAGCAGCACATCGAGGAGGCGCTCATCGACCGGCAGCGGCGTGGCATGCTCCTGCCAGAAGGCGAGAGGCGTCTGCCCGGTTGCGCTGTGCATCTCCTGGTGGTACTGATCGATGAAGGAGCGAAAGCGCTGCTCGAGTTCCGCGAGGGTGAGTTCGGCTCTGGCCTTGGGGTTGCGTTCCACGACGTTTCTGCCAACATAGCCGTGGAGCGTGGCCCATAGGCGGGTGTCCAGCGTCTCGTGAAAGCGTTCGACAATCCCGCGCACCTGGGGTTCATGTGGGGGTCCGGGGAAGAGCGTGATCCCCAGGCCTTGCGCGAGTTGATGCACATGGTGAGCAACCAGGTCCTTTCCGTTGTCGACCCAGATCTCATCGGGAACCCCGCCAAAGGGCTTGTGGCCGCCGGTCAGCATCGCGTCACGGATCGCAGCTGCCACCATGAAGCGATCGGGCGGATCATAGCTGAACCGTCCAGCCATGATCAGGCGCGAAGCGCTGTCAATCACCAGCGTCAAGTACGGGCGGACTTCGCCGGAAAGTGCGCGATGGGAAGGCGCGCGCAGGTCACGAACCAGCACGTGCAAGGGAGCCTTGTGGTCGATCTGCCAGACCAAGCGGTGAGCGTCATGCTGAATGGGGTAGGTCAGGCGATAGCGATTGCGGAACTCTTCCTCCCGCCCATCGGCTAGGAGGCGCACCGGCACTGGGATCTGCGCACAGATGGAGCGCACCTGCCACAGGCTGGGGGCGGTTTCCCCCGTTGAAGCCGCGTGCTGGCAGGCTAGTTCATGCACGAAGCGCATCGTGGCATCCTGGTGGGTGAGGCGGAGGTTTTCGACGGTCTGTACCATCTGTGCACTCACCCCGTGATGCCTGCCCTTGTCCTGGCGTCCACGTGGAGCCAGTCCGGCCAACCCATCGCGCCGGAAGCGCGTATGATAGTCCCGTAAGGTGCGCGAGCTGACGCCAACCGCTTCCGCCCGTTGCGCCAGGGCAACATTGGAGACGTGTTCTTGCTCGGCCAGGTCCCCAAGCAGAGCGCGGCGACGGAAGAGTTCGTCGCGCTGCACTTCCGTGAGCGCGCCCAGATTGGGCAGCACGCGCGGCTGCGTTGTGCGCTTCGTAGGGGCCAGTCCGATCATTCCGCCCAGCCGATAGCGACGGAGCCACCGCCGCGCCTGGCGCATTGTCC
>VBHV01000309.1:0-2376 GCA_005881995.1 Chloroflexota bacterium
GGAAGAACGTTCGCAGGTCACGGATGTCAAACTGCCCATCGGCATCCATAAAAAAGGTGAGTTCTTTGGTCGCTGCTGCAAAACCACTCACCAGGGCTGCGCCATAGCCCTGATTGACGGGATGGGTGACGAAACGAATCCTGGGG
Source organism: Chloroflexota bacterium (assembly GCA_005881995.1). The sequence goes on from VBHV01000309.1 coordinate 147, forward strand.
TCTCTTGCTGCGAGAGCAGCAAGAATCGCTCCTGTCTGATCCGTACTGCCATCGTTGACGACAATGATCTCAAAATCCACCTTCCAGCCTTCCAGCACGTTGTGAACGGTCGAGACCGTGTTGGCAATCACCTGCGCTTCATTGTAGGCTGGTAAGATAACTGAAAGACTATGCTTAGTGATAGCTGTACCCTCATGCAAGGCATGGGACTCGGCAATAGATGTTTTCGCTCGTTCTCTCATGAACACATCCTCCCAAGGTGGTATATAGCCTCCATGAGGCTGGATGATGGAGCAGGGAACGCTCCGTTGTTGCTTTTCTTCTCATTTCGTCCTGAGGTGATCCAGAGCGACCGCCTCCCATTGATCAGGGTAGCAGAGGATCATAAGAAGTCTATTGGAAAAAGATGGGGAAATTCTCATGCACATGACAATACAAATTTGTCTGCACTGCTCTATCCGCTTGTATTGTAGAGGCGACCCTCGCGGTCGCCCAATACGCATCACCCGAAGCCGGGAAGCCAGGCCCAGGGCTGGACGATCCGTAGGGGCGAGGGAGGATGATGTGGGGTTGGGAGGGCCTTTATGGTCGCCCGCGTCCTGTTCCTCTGGCTGATATGTTGGGGAAACACGACCACCTCCCCACCCCGCGGGCGACCATAAAGGCCCTCCCTTCTGCTCCCCGCCGCTCTCGCCCCTACGGATATTGATGGGCTTTTCTTGGGTTGATGCCTATTGGGCGACCTTCGTGGTCGTCCTGGAAGCAACGTATGCTATACTACTATCAAATAGTATTTCTACCTGGGAGCAATCGGAAGATTTCCGCGCTGTGGCTCTATTCTCTATGGTGAGAAGCGTTGCACCCACTTGACCTCTCTCAGGAGCAATGACCATGACGAGCGAACCTCCAAAAACCATACTCTGCATTACCAGTTATGAAAAGGGGCAGGATTTTATCTGCGAATGCAAGCAGCAGGGGTATCACGTAATCTTGTTGATCCCGCCAGCGTTGGAACAGGCGAACTGGCCGCGTGAAAGTATCGATGAAGTCTTCCATATGCCTGATCTGTCTATAGTGGAAGATGTGATCAATGGCGTGAGCTATCTCGCGCGCACCCGCATTATCGACCGCGTCGTGGCGCTGGATGACTATGATGTGTGGGTCGCGGCAGCCTTGCGTGAACACCTGCGCATACCTGGCATGGGCGATACTACCGTGCGCTACTTTCGTGACAAGCTGGCGATGCGCCTTAAGGCCCAGGAGCATGGTATTCCCGTGCCTGACTTTGTGCACGTGCTGAATTACGATAAGATTCGCGCCTACATGGAACGGGTGCCTCCACCCTGGGTACTCAAACCGCGTTTCGAGGCTTCCACGATTGGCATCATGAAAATTAACACTCCAGACGAGTTCTGGTCGCGCGTGGAGACACTGGGCGACAGGCAGTCCCGCTTTCTATTAGAACGCTACGAGGCCCACCAGTACGGGCGTCCGCCCCTCGATGTATTTCACGAGGGTGGCATTGCCAACACGCGTACGCTTCCCCGTAAATCGGCAGAGGCGCGAGCCTTAAAGAAATTGAACCGGGAATTGCTCAAAGCGTTCGGCATGGTGCGCGGCGTCACCCACACGGAATTTATTAAAGCGCGCGAGGATGGTCACATCTACTTCCTCGAAACCGCTGCCCGTGTGGGCGGCGCTAATATCGCGGAGATGGTCGAAGGAGCTACCGGCATCAATCTCTGGCGCGAGTGGGCCAGGATTGAGACTGCCCCGGATGATGCGGCGTACAAGTTGCCTGAGCACCAGCAGAACTATGGTGGTGTCCTCGTCACCCTGGCGCGCCAGGAGTATCCCGATACCTCGGCGTACACAGACCCAGAGATCTTCTGGCGGCTCAACAAGCGGCATCACGTGGGCTTCGCCGTCGCCGCGAAAGACCCCGAACGCGTGCAATTCTTGCTTGACGAATACACCCGCCGCTTCGCCGATGATTTCCACGCCTCGTTACCGCCTTTTGAAGTCCGGCCACCCAGCGGGGAACATTAGTGCCGGTTTCTGTGAATTAGCGCCAGGGCACCAGGGCGACCGCGAGGGTCGCCCGTACAATACACGGTGTCGTGTAACACAGGCAATTTGGTATTGTACGGGCGACCCTCGCGGTCGCCCTGGCCCCTTGTCGCGTTTGCCTTGTCGCGGTCGCCCTGGAGCCAGGGTTGCTCAGATTCAT
>VBHV01000309.1:2438-4519 GCA_005881995.1 Chloroflexota bacterium
ATGACCGGGCGACCACACAGGTCGTCGTACCACCTTCCAGCGTGGAGACGCCAGGTGCGACCACCAGCCTTACTATCGCCGATATCTGGGAAGCGCATAAACTGCTCAAGCCGCGTTTGCATCATACGCCGCTTACCCTTTCACGTACCTTGAGCGATACGACGGGCGCGGATGTTTATTTGAAGGCCGAAAATATGCAGCGTTCCGGCTCCTTCAAAGTGCGTGGGGCCAGTTACAAGATTTCACGGCTTACTGAGGAGGAGTACCAGCGCGGTGTGATTGCTGCCTCAGCCGGGAATCACGCCCAGGGTGTGGCTATCGCCGCCGCACAGTACCATATTCCCTGTACCATTGTCATGCCTGAGGCCGCGCCATTGGCCAAGGTGATGGCTACCCAGGGATACGGAGCTAGTGTCGTGCTGCATGGCTTTACCTTCGACGACGCCTACGCGCATGCCCTGGAATTACAGGAGGAATCGGGCGCGACCTTTATTCAACCGTTCGATGATCCAGATGTTATCGCGGGACAGGGCACGCTTGGCCTGGAGATGTTGAGCGACCTGCCCGACGCCGATGCGCTGGTGGTACCCATCGGCGGTGGCGGGTTACTGGCCGGTATTGCAATCGCGGCCCGCGCCCTGCGCCCGAATATCACCATTATTGGCGTACAGGCAGAGGGCGCCGCGGGGTGTCGCGCTTCGCTTGACGCGGGAGAAATACGCACCCTGCCGACCATCACCACCATCGCCGATGGCATCGCGGTGAAAAGGCCTGGCGTGCTGCCATTCTCGATCATTTCGAGACTGGTGGATGAGGTCGTGCTGGTCAATGACGAGTCGATCATCAGCGCGGTGCTGTTTTTAATGGAACGCTGCAAGATGCTGGTCGAGGGCGCGGGCGCAGCGGGAGTCGCGGCGCTCTTGAGCGGAGCGGTCACCTTGCCCGGCAAAAAGGTGCTGGTGCCATTGACCGGGGGAAACATCGATATCAACCTGGTCGGACGTTTTATCGAGCATGGCCTCGCCTCGGCTGGTCGCTACTTCGTGATCCACACCCGCCTGAGCGATCGTCCAGGCGAACTGATGCGCCTGCTCACCATCATCGCGGAGATGCGTATCAACGTCATAGATGTACGCCACCAGCGCATCTCCAGCCGCTTGCCCATTATGGAGCGCGAAGAAACGCTCACCTTAGAGACGCGCGATCGCCAGCAGTGCGAGGAATTGCTGCAGCGATTACGCGCAGCCGGATATGTCGTAGAAGAGGCACAAAGTGTCGGATAATATACGCGTCGCATTTCAGGGCGAACGAGGAGCCTTCGGCGATGAAGCCGTAAGAGCGTATTTTGGCGCGCAGGCTACGCCGCTGCCTTTCCGCAGCTTTGCCGATGTGTTCCGCGTCGTTGCCACGGGCGAGGTTGAACACGGACTTGTGCCCGTAGAAAATTCGCAGGCGGGGAGTATTAATGAAGTCTATGATTTGCTGCGCCAGCATGACCTGTTCGTCGTGGGCGAAATCGGTCATCCCGTCGATCACTGCCTGCTGTGCTTGCCGGGACAGCAGCTCAGCGACATCACACGTGTCATTTCGCACCCGCAGGCGTTGGCGCAGTGCGATGTCTATTTACGGGAGCTCAATGTGGAGATTGTCGCAACCTATGATACGGCGGGCAGCGCCAAGATGGTGCGTGAGGAGAATCTGAGGAATGTCGCCGCTATCGCAGCAGCGGGCGCGGCAGAACTCTACGAGTTAGAGATACTGGCTCGCACTATTCAAACCGTTCAAGACAATTATACGCGCTTCATTGTGCTGGGGAGAGAACCGGCACCTCGCCGTGATGGTCAGGCAAAGACCATGTTGGTGATGGCTACAACCCATCAACCCGGCTCCCTGCATAAATGCCTGGGTGTACTGGCAAAACATGCGATCAACCTGCTCAAACTGGAGTCGCGTCCATCGCGCCAGCGTCTCTGGGAATACGTCTTCTACCTCGACTTCGAAGGTCATCGCGACGATCCCCTGATAAAAAGCGCGCTTGCCGATTTAGCTGGCTATACCACTTTTTGCAAAGTACTGGGCTC
>VBHV01000620.1 GCA_005881995.1 Chloroflexota bacterium
ACTGTGAACTGGATATATTTGGCGGTCGTAACGCTTCCGGTGAAATTGCCACTGCCCAACAGTTGTGGACCTACCGTGAACGTGCCTCTGATGCTCCCTTGTCCTGATGCCTGTTGTATTGAGAGAGCCATAGTTGTAGTGATATTCTCTGTGGTGTCATCGATTGTGCCATTGTAATTTCCTGCCACGTTTGGGTAGACATAGGGCGTCGGCGTGGGAGCAGGAGTAGAAGTTGGACTTGGAGTAGGATGTGGTGTAGGCGTAGAGCCAGGTTCCTTAGTAGGTAGACTGGTAGGCGTGCTGGTTGGAATACTCGTCGGAATACGGGTTGGAATAGATGTAGGAGTGGGATTCGCTCCTATAACCTGCCCTGGCGTTGTTGTAGGGGCTGGTGTGCTCTTTGATGGGCGCGTAGGTACTGTAGTTGGATGAGTTGAGGGAGAAGTTTGCACAGTAACCGTAGGATAAGGGCCCGGCTTTAGCGTTTTGGCGATGGAATGAGAGGCCGGATGGCTTGCATTATACAGCCAGGTGCCTGCTCCAATACCGGCGCCTGTCAATAGCGCAAGTAAAATCAGTATCAGGAGTACAAAACGTATTCTCGAACGCCGTTTACGCGGCAGAGCTTTTATGTGTACTGTAGGAGCAGAAGTGACTCTGGCCACCTGTCGTTGAACAGTGGCTGGCCGTCTAGAGACAATAGGAATCTTTGGTTGAGTAGAAGAAGTTGCAGGATCAACAATTGGGGCTGTTAACAGCTGTTGTATGGGACGGGCATTCAATGCCTGCCAGAACTCCTCGACCGTAGCAAAGCGATCGTTGCTGTTGATAGCTAGAGCGCGATGAATAGCTATGGCTACATGTTGCGGAAGAGTCAGCACCTGTTTGTTGATCGGCTCGAGTGGGTCATCCTCTCCGATGCCCAGGTTCGTCATTCGATAGAGGGCATCAGCAGGAGTGACGCCCGTCAGTAAGGTATAGAGGGTTGCGCCCAGTCCATAAATATCGGTACGCGTAGTGGTTCCTATTCTATATTGCTCGGGAGCGCCATAGCCTGGCGTACAATGGCGAACAGCCGTCGTCGTCGATTCAGGATTGAATTCCTTCGCGATGCCAAAATCAACCAGAGCCGCTTCTTCACCTGATATCGGGCTAATGATATTAGATGGTTTGATGTCCCGGTGGATTATAGGAGGGTTCTGTCTGTGCAAATAGCCTACGGCATCCATAATGGGGGCCATGATAGATAAGACTTGTGGGAGTGAGAAACGCTTCTCTGGCTGCTCGTTTCGCAGCATCTCCAGGTTCGGCCCTTCGATATAATCCATGAGCATGTACGCGCGCCGTTGTGCCTCATCTTCGAATGCGCGATAGACCCGTGGCAATGCCCGGTGTTCAAGACGCCTGAGCAATTCACCTTCAAAGAGGAAGCGTGTCCGATCTTTCTTTTCCGGGTCAATCACCTCTTTGAGTGCGTAAAGGTTCTGCTTCACACGCGTATCTCGCACTAAATAAACGGCGCTGAAGCCTCCCTTACCAAGCAGATCCTCAATGATGTACCGTGCGCGTATCACATGACCGATTGGAAGCGTTGTTTCTAACTCTTGCAACAACCTACACCTCAAATACTAGAACAAATAAGTGCGGAAAGCTACAAAATCTTGTAAGAAAATGGATGGGCGGATCTAATCTACTAAATATTTTAAATCTGGCTCTACTGTAGACGGATTCCTTGCCCTGTCAATTAAACGCTAAATAATTACAAGTTCTCACAACATTCCTACCATCTCCCTCAACAACTCCACCATTTCGGGTACCCCATCAACCACCACATCCGCGTACTGCAACAAATCCGGCAGCGTATCAACATGCCGCACAACAATCGCCAGCGCCGCCAGGCCCTTCTGCCGCAGCCGTCCTATCTCTAGAATCGCATCCAGGTCGGTGCGGTCATCTCCTGCGAATACGATACTGCGTAAGGAGAAACGCTGCGCGAACTGGCGCAGTGCCAGCCCTTTATCGATGGCCAGAGGCGCGCGAATCTCCACAATTTGCTTCCCCTCGCTCAGGCTCATCTTGACCTGTCGCGCTGGTTCCTCGAGCAGTTCCAACAGTTTCTGGCGTGTCTGCCCATGATCCGCTGAAAGACGATAGTGGATCGAGCCGCCCACCCGTTTGCGTTGCACACGCACGCCAGGCAGCTCAGCCAGCCGCTTTTCCACCAGGTCGAGTAAATAAGTGCCAGCCTCTGCATAGTCCAACGCGCCCGGCGCGATATGTACGGGATGCAGCCAGGGCAAACCATCCGACCATTCCAGCCCATGCGTCCCGATGTAAGTTATCCCATCCACATTCACCTTGCCCGCTCCATCTTCAATAGCTCGCCCCGTCATAATCGCGATATGCGCCTGCTCCCTGGCCTTTTCCAGCAGCGAGGTGACGCCTGGATACAGCTGTGCCTGCTCCGATGTCGGCGCGATGGGACTGAGGGTACCATCAATATCAAATACCAGTCCCAATGGCCGTTGTGACAGCACCGCCTGTAAGGTCTCCTGTCTCTTCAATCCTTCTCCTTATCGCTTCATTCTTCGGCTTGCGCATTTTTGCTATAGTATAAACAGAAACTACGAGGTGCATCTATGACTGCCAGCGAACATGCTTTACTTATGTTGAAAAGAGGACTGCGCCAGCGCTGCCCTGTGTGCGGCAGAGGGAAGATATTCGCTGGCTTTTTCAAAACATACGAACGCTGCCCTGTCTGCAATTTTGCCTATGAACGCGAACCCGGCTATTATACCGGCGCGATGGCCATCAACCTGGTCATCAGCGAATTGCTTATTGCCATTATTGCTGTGCCGCTCGCTGCAAGCCGGGCCGTGCCTCTCCTCTATCTCATCCTACTCGGCTGCACCTTGCCTTTCCTCTTGCCCATCCTATTCTATCGTCCTACCAAATCCCTCTGGATGAGCCTTGATCATTTTTTGCACCCGGTGGAAAGTAATGAAGGCTAAGGACAGAAGAAAGGCAGCAGGGCCATGCGACCACTGCTGCCTTTCTTCTGTCTTTCCCTAAATGCTTTTCTACCCTCGCAGGAGCGGCAATAGGTACACCAGGCTGAAGACCACAACCCACACGCCGTCAACGAAATGCCAGTACATCTCCGCGGCCTGTACCGGGAAATGCTGCTTGGCAGTGAAATCACCTCGCAGCGCGCGCAGCAAGACAATCAGCAAGATGATTAAGCCCACGGTGACATGCAAACCGTGAAAGCCGGTCAACGTAAAGAACGCTGAACCAAAGATAGTTGGTAAACCGGCAGGAGTTGACTGCGGGGTAAAGTGCTGACCAAATAGGCCAGTATACTCGTACGCCTGACCGCCCAGGAATGCAGCGCCCATCAGTATGGTCAAGAATAGACCAAGCTTCAAATTGCGCTGGTTGCCCTTGACGATGCCTGCACCTGCGAAACGCACGGGGATACTGCTGCCCAGCAGGATAAACGTATTGATCAATGGATACGTCAGTTCAGTTGGCAGATGCCAATTTCCGGTGCGTATCTCCAGGTAGAGATACGCTGCGATGAAGTTGGCGAAGATCAACGCTTCTGAGGTAATGAAGAAGATCATGCCCCACCAGTTGATACTTCGTTCTGGCACTTCCCCGTGTTCCTCTAACGTCCGAATCTGTTCGCCGTGGGCAATACTCATCTCTCATTTCTCCCTATCTTAATTCATCAATATCAACGACGTTCAAGTCCCCAGCCGATAATTGAGGCGACGGTCAGCGCTGCGCCAATGCATATAATAATCGTGCCTATAATATATGGTAGCATAACCACGCCGAAAAGGGCGATTGAAACAGAAACAGCTAATGCGAAAGGCCAGTAGCTCTTTTTTGCGTCAATCACCTTTTGTAGCGCTTCTGGCGATAGCGGCTCTTTCCTTGATGGCGGCTTGCGCTGACCTGGCTCCTCAGACACTATCTCCTCCAAACTAATGGGTTGCCGTCTTCCAGTCGGCGATCTCCGGGTTCTTCTTATCGAAGAACGGGCGACGACTTCTCACCGTTGGAATGACGGGGAAGTTGTACGGTTTGGGTGGCGAGGTCGTATCCCATTCCAGGGTGAAGGCATCCCACGGATCATCGCCCGCCTTCTCCCCACTGCGCAGCGTTGTAATGAAGTTCCACAGGAACACCATGATCGAGACCGCAATGGTGAATGCTCCAAAGGTGGCCATCAAGTTCAATTCATTCCAGCCAACATTACCAGGATAGGTATAATAACGACGCGGCATACCCAGCAGTCCCAGGATATGCATGGGGAAGAAGGTCAGGTTCACGCCGATCAGCATCAGCCAGAACTGTACCTGCCCCAGGCGCTCGTTCAATATTCTGCCCGTTATCTTGGGGAACCAGTAGAATATGCCTGCGAAGACACCGAAGACGGTCCCGCCAAAAAGGACATAATGCAGGTGTGACACTACAAAGTAGGTGTCTGTCACCTGGTAATCGAAAGGCACGATTGCCAGGGCCGCGCCATTCAAACCGCCGATCAGGAACATGGCGATAAAGCCAAGCGCGAAGAGCATTGGGGCCTTGAAACTCACCTTTCCTCCGTAGACGGTGAATACCCAGTTGAAGATCTTCACGGCTGTTGGAATTGCGATCAGCGTTGTGCTGGTCGCGAAGAAGGCCTGCGCAACTAGTGGTAGACCGACCGCGAACATGTGGTGCGCCCATACGGTGAAGCTCAGGAAACCAATCGCGACACCTGACCAGGCGATGAATGTATAGCCAAAGATGGGTTTGCGCGAGAATACCGGCAGCACTTCGGAGATAATGCCGAAGGCAGGTAAGATCAGGATGTACACCTCTGGATGCCCGAAAGACCAGAAGAGGTGCTGCCACAACAGTGGGTCACCACCCGCGCCTGCCTGGAAGAAATGGGTGCCTAGATGGCGATCCAGCAGCAACAGGATACTTGCGGCGGTGACGCTTGGCAGCGCGAAGAGCAGCAAGAAGGCCGTTATCAGGGTCATCCAGGTGAACAAGGGCATGCGGTTGATGGTCATGCCGGGTGCGCGCAATTTAAGGATGGTCACGACAAAGTTGAGCGAAGCACCAATTGAGGAGATACCAAGCATCAGGATACCTAGCGCCCAGAAGTCTGTATTCATGCCGGGTGTACAGATCACGGCGTTAATGCCACAATCGCTGGTCAGTTCGTTGAGCGGGGCATAGTTGAACCAGCCCGCGTTGGGAGCTGCCCCAAACAGGAAGCTGATGCTCAGGAAGAGTCCGCCGAAGAGGACCACCCAGTACCCGAAAGCATTCATGCGTGGGAAGGCCATATCACGCGCGCCGATCATCAACGGCACGATGTAGTTACCGAGACCTGTGAGCATTGGCATAACGAAGAGGAAGATCATGGTGACGCCGTGCATGGTAAATATCTGGTCATAGATCTCAGGTGTCAGGACTTTTCCATCCGGCACTGCCAGCTGAGTACGGATGAGTAATGCCTCTGTTCCGCCAAGCAGGAAGAAAAAGAAGGCGGTGACAATGTACATGATCCCGATCTTTTTATGATCGGTCGTCATGATCCATTCACCAATGTAAGTTTCGCCGAAAGGCTTTCGCCGTGTAAGGGTTACACCTTCAACGACAGTACGGGTTGCCATGGGCAATTCCTCCAAAATCTAGTATCCAGGCGACTGTAATCATCTCGCTGCCTGGCAGCTCCCTACCTACACGAACGGACTACCACCCGTATAGGGTAGGGGCGGGGCTTGCCCCCGCCCTTCGTCCCGTTGGGCTATCGAACTAGAGAGCTATGTGAGACTTTCCAGGTACGCTATCAATTGGGCAATCTCGGTGGGCGAAAGTTGCCGGATTACCATATCATTCTCGGGTTTGATCCCTCTTGGATCCTTCAACCACTGGTACAGACCGCATCCATCGGGATTCTTTATCGACGCATTCCCAGACGAGTCGGTAACTACCTGGCAAGACTGTGGGCTCCACTCCAGTACTTCACCAGCGATGATACGACGGCTACCAAAGTGCGTCAGATTTGGCCCTACAAGCCCGGCTGCCTTTGGGTCGGTGTAGCTGTTCAGGTTCACCCCTACGATCCCGTGGCAGGCAAAACATCCGCCAGAACCGGTAAAGAGTTTCATACCCGCCACCGCGGCAGGATCGGTTGGCGTTTGCGCCGCCTTCTCCTGACCTGATAACCACGTCATATAGTCGCTCGTTTTCATGACAATCAGGTTGAAGCTCATGTGTGCATGATTCAGGCCGCAGTATTCGGTACATAATCCACGATAGGTGCCGGGAGTGTCCGCACGGAAGAGTTTGTCATTGTTATGGCCAGGCACCACGTCGGTTTTACCCATCACTTGCGGCACCCAGAAGCTGTGAATGACATTGTCGGATTTGAGAAGGGTGTGAATCAGGGTGCCCTGGGGAACTACCAACTCATCGGCGGTGACGATTTGCGGGTTCGTGTTCGTGTAATCGAACTCCCACCACCATTGATGCCCCACCACCCGAATTTCAAGCTGGCCAATGGAACTATTATTGGAGATATTGCCCAGGTTGAACATAGTATAGATGGTAGCAACCAGTACCGCGAACAGGAACAGCGAAGGGCCAATCGTCCAGGCGATTTCTAACGTATTATTGCCGTGAACCTGCCTCGGCAAGGGCATATTTGGCCGCTCGCGGAAACGCACAATGGAATAGATGAGCAGACCCTCGACGATCACAAATACAATCGTTGCCACGATCAGGATAAACCAGAACAGATTTGATTCCTGGTTAGCAACCGGGCCTTGTGGGTTCAAGATCGAGGGAGAGCTCTCACCACATGCTGCAAGAAGGATCGAGGACATAAGCATCGCTGAAAGAACAATCCCCCAGCGTCTCATCCTTTGTCGTGGAAGTCTTTTAGAGAGCGGTATCCTCACTGTTCTCACTTCTCACTTTCCTAAAAATATTTG
>VBHV01000621.1:0-6711 GCA_005881995.1 Chloroflexota bacterium
CGGTATTTATTATGGACGGGTGCAGCGCTGGCAGGCTTGATCTTTGTATTTACGCCCGCCATGCTTTCACACGACATTCTCGTCTATGCCAGTTACAGCCGTTTGCTTGCCAATTATCACGCAAACCCCTACTTTGCTCCTATAGCGGCTTTTCCTCATGATCCCTACTTTCCTTTGAACTATTGGGGAAAAACCGTCGCCGCTTATGGCCCCCTCTGGCTGGCGGTTTGTGGATTTTTGGGCTTCCTGGCTGGGCCTCAGCCCATCGATTATGTACTGGCATTTCGCCTCTTCGCGTTGGCGGCCCATCTCTTCAACATCTGGCTGGTAACGAAAACCCTGCGTGAGATGGGGCAATCACCGCGCACGATTACGCTTGGGGCGCTGCTCTACGCCTGGAATCCTCTCGTATTATTGGAGAGCGGTCTCGGTGGGCACAATGATGTCTTCATGATGACTTTCCTGTTACTCGGCGTATTCCTGACAGTGCGTGCTCAGCAGCACGGCACACTTCCTTCGCCAAGCGGCTATCTGCCCCCGCTCATCGCCTTTACGCTGGCTGCGTTGGTAAAATTCACCACACTTCCGGTGATCGCACTCTTCATAGTGTTCATTGCATGGAAAGCATGGCACGCATCGAGGAGCCATTCAGTCGAGGTCACATCTGTTCATCACTGGAAACCGGCTCTCTCTGCAGCAGTGATCTCAGGTATTACCTTGGGTGTGATCGCGCTTGTCTTCTATGGGCCGTTCTGGATAGGTCACAGCATCTACGATATTCAACTTAGCTTTACGACTCCGCCCTCGGCCCTGTTCGCGGAAAACTCTATCCTACGTGCTATTCTCGTGTGGGGCCACGATCACAGGCTGCCTGCTGATACCATGGGGAGCATTCTCATCCAGATATTCAGTATTCGGAAAATATGGGATGATATCAACATTGCCATTCTGGGTATCATGTGTATTGTGGGTGCCATCTGGATGTGGCATGCGCCCTCAATCCGCACCTTTACGCTTGCCGCTCTCGCCGCGCTAGGCGCATTGTTGATCGTGACTCCCTGGTTCTTTGACTGGTATATCACCTGGCTGATAGGCCTGGCAGCCGTTTCCCTGCCCCTTAGCCACAGCCGCGTTGGTCGCGCGCTGCTGGCATTTACGCTGACGTTTTCCGCTTCAGCTTTTCTGACGTATCTTTTTAAGGATGGCTATCCGCCCTTTGGCATCTGGACGGGTCTGGTATGCCTGACAACGATCGTGCCACCCCTGCTCGCGTTTCTCATCGCGTTTATCACATGGCATCATACAGCCAGCAAAACAACCTTCGAGAGGCGTTCACGTAAATAGTACATTGTGTATGACTCATATGCCATCGGGTTGCGCGGCTGTTTGGATAGGCTTATAATTGCGCATAATGTCAAACATTTTTCAACCTGACGAAGCGAGTATAGTCATCGAAAGGGCTGATTCGTGCGCTGGCTACTCATCTTACAAATACGGATACTCACTATCTTAAGTGGGCCGTTAGCAGCATTTATATCGCTTCAAACACTGCAAAATACTCTGAATACCTTTGGATATCCAGCCGTAACCCTTTTTATCATGATCGAAAGCGCAGGCATCCCTTTCCCTGGCGAAACTATGCTCCTGCTGGCGTCGTTTTACGCGGGGACGAATCATCAACTCCAGATTCCTATTGTGATCGCTTGTGCGGCCGCTGGCGCTATCATAGGGGATAATATTGGGTACCTGGTCGGCCGCACAGGTGGGCGCGCCCTGGTTCAACGCTTCGGGAAGTATGTGTTCTTAAAGCCGGAACATCTCGATTATGCCGAAAGGTTTTTCGCCAAACATGGGGACAAAACCGTCTTCTTTGGCCGCTTCGTCGCTGTGCTGCGCGCGTGGGCAGCATTCCTGGCGGGCGTCAATCACATGCAATGGCGCACCTTCTTGATCTATAACGCGGCAGGAGGGATAGTATGGGCAATTATCTATGGAACGTTGGGGTTTGTCGCCGGGCGCATCTTCCATGATAACTTTGCAAAGGTTGAACAAATAGCCAGTACAATCGGCTGGATTGGCGCAGCTCTTATTGTAGGAATAACCATTGGGCTCTTCATCTTCTTCCGCCTGCGTCGCAATAGACATATACGCGCTTCTCTCGAAGCAAAAGACACATCAGAAGAACAGTCTCATGAAGAACATCAAAGCGGCGAGACTGTAAAAAAGTGAGGAATACTATGCCAACATTAGAAACAGGACAGGTATTTGAACGCTATCGTATCATTCGATGGTTGGGAAGTGGTGTATCGGGCGAAAGCTATGAGGCTGAAGATTCGATGCTCTTGCGCAAGGTTACGCTCAAGCTTATCCACCCACGGTCTATGCTGCCGGATTCTGCCCGCCGTCAGTTCTTCCGCGAGATGCAGGGCATCAGCGCGCTCAATCACGCCTATCTGGCACCTGTGCTGGATTATGGGGAGATCAACGGCACACTGTATGTCGCGCGCAAATTCGTGAGCAGTGGTTCTCTGCTGGGCACCGAGGGGAGACTATGGTTTCGCCCGCCCCTCAGCGTAAGCGATGCCATACACTACACCCATCAACTGGCTCAGACGCTCCACTCTATTCATGCGCGCGGATATTTGCATGGGGCAATCACCTTCTCAAATATTTTGGTGCTGCGTGGGCCTAATCTCGATAACGAACCCAATCACGCTCCATTCATTTTGACAGATGTCGGCCTGGCCAATTTCGTGCGCCGCTTTGGACAACAACAAACGTCTCCATTACCGGTTACCGCTGCGCCCGAACAATTGGGCAAGCGTGTCATTCCCGCCAGCGACCAGTTCGCCCTGGCCGTCCTGCTCTATTTCTGGCTGGCTGGTCGCCCGCCATACCTTGGCACACCGGAAGAGATTGAACACTTCAAGCTCACAGAGACGATCACTCCGCTTTCAACCATCAACACTCGCGTCAGCATCGAGCAGGATGGTATGGTGCTGCGCGCCCTCTCAGTCTATGCAGAGGATCGTTATCCCTCGATTCTAGCATTCGCTGATGCACTGCTAAAAACGCTTCCACCTAAACATGTAGCGGTCCCGGCAACAGAACCGGCGAGATTCGATGGGTTCACGGCCCAACCTCAGCAGCCTCAGGCTTCCACCATCATTGCTGAGCCGACGATAGCGAATTCTGCGCAACAGGAAGGCCATGAACTTGACAGTGCGCATACCACTACTCCAGTTCAAGAAAACGCCAGCGAACAACCCCACGTAATGGCAGCGGTACCAGACTTTGGTAAAATTCCCGAAACTGACCCGATCGTTTCCTTTGAACCGCTCTCCCAAATACAGATTCAGCCTGAGCAGCCAGCTCTATCTCAAGAAGACGCTCCCGAAGACCAGCCTACAGCTGAGCCTGAAGATGAAGCCATGCCTGTTCATATCGATGAGCATGAGTTAGAAACACCCGAAACCACCAGCGACGCGGATCATGAGCTAGAGGCTCCGCGGGCGACTCAACCGGCATTAGTTGAGTCGCCACAGGCATCGAACGAACCTCAACCAGTACCAGAGACCACGCCACCTCAACAACCTGTTGAACCGATTCCCCAAACTGTGCCGGATGTGCCCCAGCCTTTGCCCGAACCTGCCACACCACATCCATTGCCTGAAAAGGAACCGGTACAGCCTGTGCCTCCCCCCGCACCTGGGCCGCTCACTCCAGGGGAACCAGAACAGCCTGTGCCCCCTCCCACACCTGGGCCGCTCACTCCACCAGTTCCGGATGTGCCCCAGCCTTTGCCAGAGCCAACGGCACCACCCACGATACCACAAAAGCCGCCACAGGCTGAGGTAGCTGCTGGCAGCACGCCCACCAATCAGCAGGAGCTTCCGCCACGCGAGCAGGATACACAGCCCTTCACGGCTGCGCGTGTCATTATCACCTCTCCCTACACGGATCAGCCCTACGAAGTGCGGCTGGACAGTGATGAAATCACCATTGGCCGTGCCGGTTCCAGCACGATTTTGCTCGACCAGGACAATTTGACTTCACGTCACCACGCACTCTTGAAATGTGAAGGCAATCGCTATGTACTCTTTGACATGCGCAGCGCCAATGGTGTCTTTGTGAATGGGCAGAAAATTGCGGTTGAGAAAGGATATGAACTTCTCGACGGAGATCATATCAGCATCGGCAACTATGAGTTGATCTTCCGCTTCAATGTGCCAGGTGGTCATGAAGCATCCAATGGGAACGAGTTGAAAGTCATACCCGATTATGAAGTTTCCAATTTGATTTAGTTAAAGCGTCTATACAGTACAGTATTGGCTACTGTATGTTTTCAAGTCTGATCTGGATTGGTTATATTAGATGGCGGTAAACGCAGGAGAAAAAGGGAAGAGTAGCGGGAAAGAACGCCTGATTCGAGCGGCACAATCACTCGCCCAGGAACGGTCTTTCGATGACATCACGATTGAGGACATTATCAAAGTGGCGGAACTCTCGCGTCCGGCTTTCTATTACCACTTTGCTGGGGGGAAAGAAGAGCTGCGTTCGACACTGGTACAGCGTGGTCTCCTCGACGAAGCGCCCACAACCGATATACGCAGAGCAATCCTTGAAGCAGCGCTGCGTGTCTTTGCCCGTTCAGGTATATCAGCGGCGACGCTGGAAGATATCGCTACTGAAGCCGGAGTCACACGCGGCACGCTCAGCTGGCATTTTCACTGCAAAGATGATCTGCTGACTGGTATCGTCAAGCATTATAGTCCTCATTCCACACTGCGACCGGTCGTTGAGCAGATCGAGCAGGAGTTACAACAGGGCGTTCCGTTAGACGATGAAACTATCCTTCGTCGGCTGGCTGGAGCTTTTTACGACGGTTTCATTACGCAGGGAGATCATACGCGCCTGGCTATTTTGCTCATTCATACGCACCCTGAAGCAGCCCAAATCCTCGCGGATAGAATCGTAAAAGGGCGTAAGAGTATTATCGAGTATATCGAGAAACGCCAGGAAGCAGGACATTTCTGTAAACAGATCGATCCGGGATTATTCCTCCAGGTGCTGGCTACAACCTTCGCGATGCGCGCTGTCTGCCAGGGACTCAATGATCTCCTTCCATTCGCGCATCTCTCACGAGATGAGGTGGTGGATCAAGTTGTTTTGCTGCTACTCTATGGCATCGTGAAGCGAGAAAAATCTTAAACTCGGGCAACATAAGCTACTTCAGGTAGTCTTCACCGCGTTTTTACGCGGTTATCCTGGATAGTATTTCAAGGAAAGGAGTCTTACCGCGTGCAAGTTATGCAAGTCGATACACAGGCGGCGAGGCGCAGCGGAGGACTGGACTACAAGTGGATACTGGCAATGGTCACTATCCTCGGGGTGTTCATGAGCATCCTGGATCAAACCATTGTCAACATCGCTATTCCACGCCTACAGACTACTTTTGGCGCTGATATCCACAGCGTGCAGTGGGTGCTGACAGCCTATATTCTAGCCCAGGGCGTCGCCACACCAACAGCAGCATTCTTTGCCGATACGCTGGGTATCAAACGCTTCTACATCATCTCGCTCATCGCCTTTACACTCGGCTCGGCGCTGTGCGGTTTGGCGTGGAGCTTACCCATTCTCATCACGTTCCGCGTTATCCAGGGGCTTGGTGGAGCAGCGCTCTTCCCGCTTTCCATCACGCTCATGTTCCGCGAGTTCCCTCCGCAAGAACGTGGGATAGCCATGGGCATCTTCGGCGTTCCCGCCCTGCTTGCTCCCGCGCTTGGCCCAACGCTGGGAGGATACCTGGTAACTTATGCAGGCTGGCAGTTGATCTTCTACATCAACGTTCCGATAGGCATCCTTGCCATCTTCCTCTCGATCTTTCTGCTGCGCGAATATCGCCCCGAGGGACAGCGAAGCTTTGACTTTGTCGGGTTTATATTCGTAGCCCTCGGGCTCTCGACAGTACTCTACGCGCTTTCTTCTGCCAGCACCGATGGCTGGGGGTCGGGTACTGTGTTAGGTTTCCTCACTATAGGGTTGCTTTCGCTGGCAATCTTTGTAGCTATAGAATTGATGCTCGCCAGGCGTGGCAGTCAACCACTACTTGACCTGCGCCTCTTCGCCAATGGGCCATTTCGAGCAGGTATGATTGCCAACACGTTTGTCATCTTCGGCTTGTTCGGAGGCCTGTTCCTCTTCCCCATTTACTTGCAAAATATACGAGGGCAGAGCGCATTTCAGGCCGGATTGATCTTGTTACCCCAGGCTCCGGCATCGATGGTCAGTGTCATCATTGGAGGGCGCCTGGTAGACCGTTTTGGTGTACGGGCCGTGATGATCCCTGGCTTAATCATCCTGGGCCTTGCAACCTGGCAACTGACCTACATCAGCGTCTATTCTTCTTACGGATGGATACAACTTATGCTCGTGCTACGCGGACTGGCGTTGGGTCTCACCGTACAGCCACTCACTGTCGCGACCATGTCGGAAGTGCGACCTCGCGACCTCGCGCAGGCATCATCGTTGAGTACGGTGAACCGTGCGGTCGCCAGTTCACTGGGCATCGCGATTCTTGCTACCCTGGTGCAAACTCAGACTCAGGTACATTTCGGCCATCTCGCGGAACAGGTCACGGCCAGTTCGCCGCTCGGTCAGCTCATACCGCTCATACAGGCAGAGTTCGTAGCGCGTGGAGCTAATATGTTA
>VBHV01000621.1:6988-15760 GCA_005881995.1 Chloroflexota bacterium
CTGGATTTACGACAACTACACGTACTACCGCACCGATGATGCGCAGGTCACCGGACAAATCGTAAATATCAGTGCCCCGGCGGCAGGCATGCTCACCAGCCTCAGTATTAAGCAGGGTGATACTGTCACCGCAAACGAAACCATCGGAACGATTACGCTGCCACCGACCCAGGGGACAAACGGCGCCACAACGGGACCGACTACCCTTAATGTGACCAGCCCCATGAACGGCACAGTATTACAGGTTCCGGTGGTTCTCAATCAGCCGGTCGCGCCCGGACTGCCAATCGCTTCGGTAACAGACCTCGGCGCCTTGACAATTACCGCCTACGTCGATGAAAATGCTATCAATAATGTAAGTAAAGGCCAGTCCGTCGATATTCACATCGATGCCTATAGTGATACCAGTTTCACCGGCCATGTGAACCTCATCGTGCAGGCGGCAGCAGGTCAGTTCTCCTTGTTGCCCAATCAGGACCCGACCAGTGGAAACTTTACGAAAGTTGGTCAGCGTATTCCCGTTGTCATTACACTCGATGGCACCAGTGGCAAGGACATTGTGCCTGGAATGAGCGCTGAAGCAACTATACATCTACACTAAGCGCGTGGGATGCTATAGAGAGATGATGTCCTTCAATAAAAGGAGTTGACATGAATTTTTTAATCATCGGAGGCTTGCTGGCCTTCGCAGTTCTGGCAATCGTTGTCGCTGTTATCCTGAGCATTAGCGAGCAGCGCAGCGAGAAAGCTCGTGTAAATGCCGCAACTACCTCGCTGCCGACAGTTCCTGTGATGGAGCAGCCGGTTGAGGTCAGTAGATCGGTAAGAAGAACTGTTCCCCTCAACAGGCAAGATTTTCCTGTAGCGGCGGAGAAACCCATCCGTACCAGCAACGACGAACAGACACTGCCCGCCCTTAATGGGCAATTCCACGAGTTCGCCGCGGAGTTACGCTCCCTTTACCAGCAAGCCTGGGAACTCGAACAACGCCTTCACGGACTGACCGAGATGGTTGACCGCATCGAAGAGCGGCAAAACAACCGCATCAGCATCGAAGAGGAGTTGCATGCTCACTCCTCAGGAGATAACATGTAGTTTATTCTGTAGGGGCGGGGGCTGTGTGGATGTGGGGTTGGGACGCTTGCGTCGCCCGCTGTTGGAATCGCACAACCCATCGTGGGCGACGCAAGCGTCCCCTCCCCTACATCAATCGCCGAATGCATTTGCCAAAATATATTACAGATCCACCAGCGCCCGTGTCAACGCGACCACTGTCACAAACATCCGGTAGAGGTCGAGCAGGCTATCACTATTTAATACGACCGTACGCGCTTCAACCCTTTCCACATACTCCTTAACTAACCCACGTGCTATCCGGCCCACCCGCGGCCCGGCAAATATCGATGCTTGCCTGTAGTCCCGTTCGCGCAGGATACTGCTCTTCAACAGTCTTGCTCAATGTCTCGATAGCTTCGTTACGCACGAGATTGACAGTACAGCCGCCGAAGCCGCCGCCAAGCATGCGCGCGCCCAGTACACCCGGAACCTGGCGAGCAATCTCTACCAGCGTATCCAGTTCGAAGCAACTGACTTCATAGTCATCGCGCAGGCCAGCATGCGAGTTCCACAGCATCACATACCCCGCGCGTTTGTGCAAGACCTCGGGGAGTTGAGGGCCGTAGCGTTCAAATTGCTCTTGCGTGATATCGCGCAGCGCTTTAATTGTGTGGGCCGATTGGTTCTCAGGTTCGTGCTGCGTGATGATTTCACGCAGCATCTCCGCCGCCTCTTCGCACTGCCTGCGACGCTCGTTATATGCCGAGGTGGCCAGTTCGCGCCGCACGCTCGTATCGATGACCATCAGTGAAATCTCCGGCGCATCAAAGGGGAGATAGCGGTAGTCCAACGAACGGCAATCGAGTAAGACCGCTTTCCCTGGGCTACCCAGGCAGGATGCCGCCTGGTCGAGAATACCGCTGCGCACACCAGAGGCGATATGTTCCGCGCGCTGGCAGAGCGCAGCAACTTGCATAGGTTGCAAGGTCGCCCCCCCGGTGCCAATGCTAAATCGTCCCTGTGAGAAGAGCATACAGGCCTGCGCCGTCGCTACTTCGATTGCAGCCGACGAGGACATGCCACTGCCAACGGGCACATCGCCATGTATGACCGCGTCAAAACCGGAAAGTTGGACACCGGCCCGCGCCAGTTCGGTCATTACCCCCAGTACGTAACGCGCCCATACCGGCAGGCTATTACGCTGCGACTCAAATGTCCCCGGCAAACCATCTAACCATAGCTCTACATACTCTGAGAAATGGTTAGACCAGAGTCGCACCACAGTATCGTGACGCGCTCGTCCGGCGAAAGCCACCACGCGATCTATAGCCATGGGCAAGACAAACCCATCGTTATAATCGGTATGCTCTCCAATGAGATTGACACGTCCAGGCGCCCAGGCCGCTCCTATGTTGCCTGCATACACGACATCATCCTGAAATACGCGGGGGAACCAGTCAAGCGCAACTGCCGCTGGCTCTGGTATTTGTGGCATCGGAGTCGTTTCAGTCATAGCTCGACCCTCGCAATCGCCTCGCGCAATTCCTGGGCCTTTTGCTGCGGAGCGGAGTCATTGGTCCACAGCCCCCAGATCGACTCGGAGGACGCGGCATATTTCAATTTGCCGGGGGCACGGCCAATGGCAAGTATCTCAACATGTAGATGAAAGCGTTCATCAGCGAGCTGGTGCAAGCCGAGCAAGTAGGGCATAGGAGCCATTGCACCATCATTAAGGGCATTGAACCCACGCACAACCTGCAGCAGTAAGGCGGCCAGATCGCGCAGTTCATCTTCCTGCATTCCGGCCAGGTTTGCCACGTGGCGGCGTGGATAGAGGTGCGTCTCATACGGATAGCGTACATAAGGTGGCACGAAGGCCTGCCAGGTAGCATTCGCAGCCACCAGGTACGCGCTCTCCGTCAGTTCGGAACGCACGCGGCAGAAAGGGCACCCACGTCCGGCGGTATCATCCAGCACCACAGTCTCCATCTCACGCTCTAATATGGGCGGGATTATGGCCACGCCGAATGCCTGACCATGCGGGTGATGCTGTGTCTGTCCGATGGACTCGCCACTGTTCTCAAAGATCATTACAGTAGGATAGCGTGAGGCGAGATCGCGATACAGTTCTCGCCAGAGCAGCGTGACAGCATTGACCTCATCCACCGTCAACTGCACGAACGAGCGATGATGATCGCGGTTGTATATCACCACAAAGGCTTCACCTACCGGCGGTTGCAACGGCGGAAAGTCATTGGGATGTAGCCAGACCTGGGTATCAGGGCCCACTTTGCCCTGTGTCATATCTTCACAAAAAGGGCAGGCGTTTGTACCCTCGCGGCGATTCATGCGATGCGCTGCATTCACCAGGTACTGACGCAAGATCGGATTCCAGACAAGTGGGGTTGATTGCTCCATATTCATTCCCGGTATTATCCTTTATATTTTTGTCTATAAGAAAGTAATGGCCTTGTTTCTCACTAATGATGCGCCGTTCGACTTCCCATCAGCACACAACGTCCCTGTCGCGCATAAGAGGCCAGGAGTTCTCCTTTATCTATGACTGCCCCATCATCTCCACCGGCAAAGAGCCATTCATCCCAGGCTGTCTTCTCGATAAATAATGCCCAGGCCACAACCGATGTCAGAGTTCTGGCGGCTCGCATAATTTCCAGGGCATCGTCTATTCCCGGCTCCAGGTGATCGGCAGGTTTCAGACCGGCCATTTCCAGCACATCAAATGTACTTATCGAATACACGACCCCTTCTTGCACTTCGCATACACAGCCCAGCACTAATTGCTCGTATTCGGGCCTCTTATCATCCGCGGGAATCGTCTCCCAGACTCCCACTACCAGGCTACAGCTTGAGGGCAGTGACGCAAGAAACGCTTGTATCTGTTGTTTATCCCAACCATGCCAGGAGTAGCTCTCATCCTGCTGTTCGAGCCGCAGGGCTGCATCCAGTAACGGCCGTACCGGGCGGAATAAGGGTGAGTCCCCGTCAAGTACCACCAATTCTTCAGCTAACACATCATGCTCCACAATTTGAAAATAGAGAGGACGGTCGTATACTCATGCATCCTTCCTCATTGAGATAAGTATAACATTCACTCATTCCCCCATGCTATAATTTTAAGCAGGATGTCATATAGATAGGTTCATCGAAGGCACGTATTCAGGGGACTGCCAAATGAGCGGCACTATCTTCAATATCGATACTCTTTCACTATATCTCACCGGACTTGGTATTCTGGGAACAGCTGCATTGCTAATAGCAACCGGGACGGTTATGTGGCTCTATCGCGAAAGTCGGATGAGCAGCTTCCAATGGCACCTGCGCAACTGGCGTTTGAAGCAACTCTCTGCTCTCGCCTGCCTCTTTTTCCTGGCGATGGCAGCCAGTTACTGGGTTATCGGGGAACCACTCGGGTGGGTTTACTTCCTGGTAGCATGCAAAACCGGCACCTGGTGGTTTCGCAGGGCGATTAGCCGCG
Source organism: Chloroflexota bacterium (assembly GCA_005881995.1). The sequence continues at coordinate 11,541 of VBHV01000621.1, forward strand.
GCGTGTAAAAAGCTCCTTAGAACATATCGACTTACCCTTTATGGGGTGGTATAGCTTCCTGCGACGATAGAGTAGCCAACAGCGCTGAAAGCAAACGTCCATTTCACGTTCTTACCTGAACAACCTGGCTCGTTGACCTCGTTCGTTGGGATGGGTTCCCATATGAAATTGCCGGTTCCTGATCCCCCCTGATCATGGAAATCTTGACACGTCACACTATACAGGTACAGCAGGCGGGAGCGAACACCTCCTGGAGCATCGACGAAGACGTGTGAGCCGCTTCTATGAAACGAAATCATACGATCTGAAGGCACACGCGAGTTGACATTAATATGTATGGACGGCCAGTGGCCATCGAGCGGGCAAGGGCCGTTGGTGGTACCAGACCCGTTAACTTTCACGAGGCATTGAGCGCCTTCAGTGAGCGTTACATGACCACTGGCAATAAGAGGCAGGTATTGACGAAGATGGATGGTCTGACCAGGTTTCAAAATCGTCATTGTAAATGGACAAGGGATAGGGGGATAAAACATAGGAGGAGGCGTATAATATGGTGCGCTACCACCTGTCACATCTACATTGAGGGCAGAACCGCAAAAACGCTCGACGTCTGCTCCTGCTAATGAATAGGTGGTATGAGAGTGATTGGTGAGCGAGAGGTCCGCCGCCAACATTTCACTGAGAAAGTACGGGCCGGATGTCAGGCTCATGGATGCTTCGAGGCCATCCCTCTCCGTATGTACGGTAACAGATGTGCCTACAGGTCCGACGGCAGGAACAGCAGGCGTGGTAGAGGTTGATGGATGGCGCGTAAAGAGCAGCAACGACGCGCCGATAATAGCCCCGATCACCAGGACAGCAGCGAGTGTATTGACGAGGCGCATGATTCTTCTAACAGGACGGGCAGTCTTTGAGAAGTCGATGGGCATTTGCGGAGTTGAATCTGCTATTCCCACTTGCGGTTCAGGTTTGTTTTCGTTTAGAGTCTCCAGCTGGTCTGTCCGAAGCAAGCGTTCTCGCACCCGCGCAATGATCTGCTCCTGCTCATTTGGCGCTAGTGGAACAGGTTTGGTATAGGTACGTTGCAGCATAGTGACAAGTTCCAGGTGCTGCACTTCTGTCTCTTCGGGTGTGCTATCATCGAAAGGCTTCATGAATGAGTCCCTCTCTCTGTTTTCTCATAGATTGCGCGTAACTGATGCAGCGTGCGCGCGAGCCATTTGCGCACTGTCCCCTCCGGTTTATCGAGGATGCGCGCGATTTCGACCAGGCGCAGGCCATTGCCATAACGCAGCCGGATCAGTTGTTGTTGCAGGGGTGAGAGCCGCTCAAGCGATATATAGAGCCGCTCGTAGTTCTCCAGCTGCACAACGCGCTGCTCAGGCGTCAGTTCGTCATCTTCTGTCTCTAAGGCATGCTCTAAAGGTAGTATGGTGAGTAGAGCGGTATGTCGATAGTGATCAATGACTTTGTTCCTGGCCACTCGTCGCAGCCAGGCCAGCTGTCGCTTAGTAGTGATGCCAAAGAACGTCTCACTATTGTGAGCGGCCATGAAGACCTCCAGCAACAAATCCTCAGCGTCCTGCTGGCTCGATACCTGCTGGTACAAATAGGCAAAGACGGTGGACGCATAACGGTCATAGAGGGTGATATCTATGCCCCGCTGCGCTTCATCTGCATTCAGTTGTTGCATGCGCTCCCGCCTTCCATTTACGAGATCTCATAGTATATGTCGTATGAAAGAACAAAACGTGGCAGATTTGGCTTGCTTCAAGGGAAAAAGCACCCTTTTCTCGCATTCAAATTTCTATAGGTATCACAGGATTATCACAACCTATCATTTCCTTTATGGCAGAGATAAACTGGCGTTTTCATCCCGCAAAAAGGGTGGACTTTCGAGCATTCATATGGTATAATCTACCCATTCAGACACGGAAATCCGAGGCGATAACGAAGTCACGAGGGTACTTGTCTATGGACGCGGTTTCAATATCACGAGTTGCATCACTGGTGAAGCCAGTGGCAGCTGATGGTGATACGTAAATACACACTAGGGACAGTTTGCCCTGGTGTTTTTTTTTCTCTTCATTCATAATACGCGCATGGACGCCGGGCTCATCGATTTTTCTTCATTCTGTGGGCCAATTTACTGAATGCTCGCCGGAAACGGGCATATCCTATTCACGAAAGGAGGAACGAAGAAGACTTTTACGAGCTATCGGCGCGTACTTACGTAGGCCTACGCAGATAGATTGAGGCTACGTACCTAACTTGAGTATAGAGTTCAAACGAAAAGTGGGTGCGGAGTGGTTTGCTAGATTTGAAGGAGATTACCGACAGTGAATTCAAGTATGATCAGTAAGATTGCTAAAGCCAAGCGTTACGCGGAAGAACCCGAAAGAATCCAGTTCACTCGTTTCGAAGCGACATTCCGGGGCGAGAACGATGTTCACACCACGAACTATGATAACGGAGAGTGGCACTGTACCTGTCGTTTCTTCCATGACTGGGGGGATTGCAGTCATACAATGGCTATGCAGCGAGTATTGGGCGTGACTATTCCGGCAGCATACCGACATGGCATCCCTGCTGGCATTGGCACCGGCCCCCTGTTGCACTAAACCGACCAGGATCTCACATATCTGGCTCCGGGGCAATACGGCCCCGACATCAGCCACCAGGTACCATAAACATAAAGAGAAGCGCTGAAACCGACTGCTACGATCAGCGCTTCTTTCTTTGTTCGACATACTTTCAGGTCACGCCAGGTTCCCATATCGCAAGAAACTGACCGTTGAGGTTCCTCATGCTTTCGCGTCTATCCCTAGCCACCAATGGCCGGGACAAAATGCAGGATGATGATCGCTGAAAACATGATGGCCGCCAGAATTGCGATGAAAATCAAGTCTTTGCGCACATATTTATAATTTTCTGCCGAGATCATGGTAGCAGGTGCGCGCTTCTGCGTCTGTTGGCCAGCCTGGCGCCGCGCCGCGAGACGGGCGGAGGCGCTCTTAGGTGCGGCAGTCGTTTCCACAACAGGCTTAGTGGCCTCTACTCTGGGCGCTTTGACTTCTTTGACGGCCTTCGCTGCCTTCGGTTCTTTGACTTCCGCCACTTCCTCGACTTCCACTTCTTCCACCTCAGCCTCAACTGTAGGCTCGGCGGCAGTGGATGTAGCTACCGTGCCGGTCGTCTCTTCTTCGCTGTCGTCAACTTCAAGCTCAGTGGCGGTTGAGATCGGGCGCACCAGTTGAACACTCTTCTGCGGTCTTGGTTTGTTGCGCGACGCTCCACTGCGCGCACTCGCTGTCTTCTTAGCCATGGTTTCATACTCCCTGCCCACCGTCCCTTATATATAATCCAGGCATTGTGGGCGAATTCTTGCTATTGGCTACTCTTCACATCACCATTACGATTGCTAACGTCTCTTAAATAGTGAAAGTTGCGTTTCAACCTGTATGAGCATCGTACAAGTGTATCATTTGACCCATTATAGTTCCAAACCTATAATCTTGTCTAGACTATAGACCTGTTGGATTCGTGCACGTGATCCGCACAGGGTGAACTACATAGCCCGCTACACCCTCTGCATCCGCTATGGAGCGGACGAGACTACCAATTAGATTCGTGCGAGTTTCTCCGGGTTCACAACGATACGAATGGTCTGAATTTGTTGTGCCTCCACTTCAATACTACTGTCCCGGTCGGATGAAGGCGCAGCCTTAGCACGCAGTGCGTTTCCGACCGGAACAAGATCTATAGCCAGCAAGAGATAAGCTCGATCACCTGCGCGAAAGATCAGTGCCGGTTGACCATTGACTGCTGCCAGCTCCACACGGGCACCCTCTGGTAAAAAGCGCCTGGTTCCCAGAGTAAAGCGTGCCACAGCATCGCGTCCAGAAATCGGGCGCGTCGCCGCTCCCTTGACTTTGCCGCCGCTATCGACCCAGAGAGTCACATCTTCGGCCAGCAGGTTCATCAAAGCGGGCATTTCACCAGCCTGAGCCGCCTGCAGAAACCCCGTAAGCAGCTGCCGGTGGGTGTCGGGAGACGCTGGAAAGCGGGGCCGGTGGTCGCCAAGATGTTTCTTCGCCCGGCTGAACCACTGGCGACAGGTCACTTCACTTTTGCCCAGAAAGCTGGCAATCTCAGCATAGTCATACTCGAAGACTTCGCGCAGCAGGAAGACAGCCCGCTCGATGGGTTGGAGCTGCTCC
>VBHV01000310.1:0-3142 GCA_005881995.1 Chloroflexota bacterium
TGCGAGGAGATTGGGAGAAGCTGAGAGTTATCCTGTGTATGCTTCGTTCATAAGTGAACATAGTCCCAACGCAGTAATGGCTCTGTACCTGGCAGATGACAGCTGCATGAAGCCGGACGTAGAGGGATATAGCTCGGAGGTTTCCCAAAGCGTTCCTCTAACAGGCGTGGTCTCACGTAAGCTGGTACTGGCCGCGGTGTAGAGGCCTTTCTCCTGGCGCCGGGGCTCAATCTGGAATATATGAGTCCCGGCGCCAGATGTTGAGCGACCAGCTGGATTGGACACAACGCTCTCCCGTTGAAGACAGTTGAGCCTGGCGGCTCAGATGCTGATCTGCTGCCCCTGGAAGCGCTCGTCGGGAATGCCAGCATTTCAGCTATGCGGATATTGACTTCCGGTCAAAACCCCTCTCCCCGGCATGCCAGGCAAGGATACGTATAATTACACGCTGGGGAATGTGAGCCTCCCTAACTATCTGCTGGATCTCCGCCAGGCACCACCAGGACCAGTGACCGACTGGGCGAACGGGCCACATATTTTCCTTGAGTATGGCCTTAAAGGAGCTGATCTTTCTATACCTGGCTCGCTGCACCAGTGGTTTGATCTCATCGTTTTCATTCGGCATACCACCCCCTCCCATTCACTCTTGAGCTGAACTGCCTTCACAGGCTTGCTCTTCCCCCGATAGGCACAGGCCTGGCGCAAGATGTGCGCGTCTGTTAAATTTCACTTTCTAGTTCTATGGTACGTCGTAGCTTTTCATCAGGATTGCACCGATAGGCCAAAGCAAGATATTAAACCCCGCAAATATAATCTCGTCAATATAAAAGTTTAAAATAACATTAGAAATCGTAAAATATCTAACAGAAGTGCTTTATTTTTTGACTTTTACATAACCGTAAGCTAAAATTACTGTATGCCTGTTGATAAGGCAGCCAGGGCGAAAGGCCTGGTAGCGAACACATGGAATTGTATAGTGAATTAAAACTGCTGAGTTAAACTCCTAACCTGCTTACACAAAAACAGTTTTCGAAAGGAAGGAAGAATATGGCAGAACATCATGCATGCGTAACGGTCGATGCACCATTACATCAAGTGTATAGCATGTTCACACACTTCAACGATTTCCCTAAGTTCATGAGCTTTGTGAAGGAAGTCACATATTATGATGAGCAGACCAGCCACTGGGTAGCCGAGGTAGCAGGACGTCACGAATGGGATGCGGTCAATGAGAATTGGGTTGAAGATCAGCAGATTGGTTGGCATTCGACTAGCGGCTTAGAAAATTCTGGTAAGGTCACATTCCAGCCTGTCGGAACAGATCAGACGCTCGTCGATGTTTACATCAGCTATAATCCCCAAGTGGGCGTTATTGGTGATATTGGCGAGAACTTAGGTGTGGGCAAGCGTTTTGAAACAGCATTGCAAAATGACCTGGATAATTTTGCGCATATGGTACAGCAAGCCGATCCAGGTACGTTAGACCCTGAGTCGTCAAACTATCTGTTCCATAGCGGTAGCGCCGCTGCAAAGGGCACCACGACGAGTCGGCAAGATGCAACTATGGAAAATTTCTCTTCTGAACATCCTACGACAGCAGATGAGGATACGCTAAAGGCTCCCGGCATTGTTATGCCCCAGCAGAGTGGAGCTGCCTCCGCGCCTACCTATCTTCCAGATAAAGAATCTGGTGCATAGAGCAGATCATACATTGAGAGCAGCCAACACTTAAAAAGGCGAGTTTGCTATGGAGTATACACACCTGGGACGTATAGGACTCAAAGTTAGCCGACTCTGCCTGGGCACCATGAACTTTGGGCCGCAGACTAACGAAGCCGATAGCTTCGCCATCATGGATCGCGCTCTTGAGCATGGCATCAACTTCTTCGACACAGCTAACGCTTACGGGGGTCAAAAAGGCGTTGGCGTCACCGAACAGATCATTGGTCGCTGGTTCGCGCAAGGTGAGGGCCGTCGTGATAATATCGTCCTGGCGACCAAAGTCTACGATGTCATGGGCCCCCGGCCTAACGAGTCTCGTCTCTCAGCCCTGCACATCCGCCGCTCCTGCGAGGACAGCCTTCGTCGACTCCAGACGGATCATATCGATCTCTACCAGATGCATCATATCGACCGTCAGACTCCCTGGGAAGAGATCTGGCAGGCTATGGAGCAACTCGTTCGCGAGGGCAAAATCATTTATGTTGGCAGCAGTAACTTTGCCGGCTGGCATATCGCACGTGCGAACGAGACTGCACGCAACCGTCATTTCCTCGGGCTTATCTCGGAACAGAGTCTCTACAACCTCAACGCACGTACCGTTGAACTTGAAGTGCTCCCCGCCTGCCAGGCTTATGGCCTTGGCTTTATTCCCTGGGGTCCGCTCTCGGGTGGATTGCTCGGGGGTGTTCTGCGGAAAGCTGAAATGGGTCGTCGCGCCAGGCGCTGGCCTGGTTGCTCTCCAACCCCGTTGTCACCGCCCCCATCATCGGGCCACGCGCTCTAAGCCAGCTCGAAGATACCCTGCGTACTCTCGATATCCAACTCAGCAAAGAATCCCTGGAGCAACTCGACCGCATCTTTCCCGGCCCGGGTGGTCCTGCACCCGAAGCCTACGCCTGGTAAGTAATATCGAAAGCTCTGGAGTCGGATAGGTAACGTGAATACGAATACAGCGAGCGCACTAGCATTGCGAAGGGAATTGGCCGACGATCCGCACCGGCCCCACTACCATTTCTTACCACCCTCGAACTGGATGAACGATCCCAACGGCTTAATCCAATGGAAAGGGCAGTACCACCTTTTCTACCAGTACAATCCGCACGGTCCTTTCCATGGACATATTCACTGGGGTCACGCTGTTAGCTCCGACCTGGTTCATTGGACCGATCTGCCGATCGCCCTGACGCCGACCTCTGGAAGAGCCGATGCTTACGGGTGCTGGTCTGGCTGCGCCATCGACAATCACGGCACTCCGACACTGCTGTACAGCGGCGTTCATCCCCAGGTCGTCTGTCTGGCGACCGGTGACCAGGATCTGCTGACGTGGCACTACTACCCCGGGAATCCGGTCATCGTAGGCCCTCCGGCAGAATTGCAGGCCCGCACAGGCGGCCATTTCCGCGACCCGTTCGTGTGGAGA
>VBHV01000310.1:3172-5425 GCA_005881995.1 Chloroflexota bacterium
TGATGCATTGGGACTACCTGCATCCCCTGCTGACCGGTGATGCCAGCATCTTTGAGCCAGTATACACGGGGATGGTGTGGGAATGTCCGAACGTGCTCACCTTTGGCGAGCAGTGCGTCCTCCTCTTTTCCGTACAAGATACTGGGGAGGTGCTCCTCTACCCGCTGTACGCCTGCGGCACGTTTCGTGACGAACAGTTTTCTCCCCACACCCAGGGGATGTTGGTACACGGGGGCTACTTTTATGCGCCTCAAGTGCTGCGCGATGATCAGGACCGCTCGCTCATATGGGGTTGGCTGATGGAGGGCCGGAGCACATCCCTCTCCAAAGAGGCGGGGTGGGCCGGCGTGATGTCGTTACCTGTCATGGCGGCGCCCCTGTCTGGTGGCAGGCTGAGCCTCGAGCCTGTGCCCGAGCTGGCAACGCTGCGGGGGCACCATTGGCATGATGACGGCATTGAACTGGAGGAGGGCATGACCTTCTCTCATGACGATATCCGGGATGATTGTCTTGAAATGCTCGTTGCATTTGAACCGAGTGACAACAGCGTGTTCGGTGTGAAGGTGCGCTGCTCTCCCGATGGCCAGGAGCAAACACGCCTGGTGTACGAGTCAGCCTCGCAGCGCGTCTCCATCGAGCGCGAGCAATCGAGCCTCAATCCCGAAGTAGACCATGAGCATTGCACTGTCGTGGTAGACACTGATCCTGGCGAGGTCCTCACGCTGCACATCTTTCTCGATCGTTCCGTGGTCGAGGTGTTTGTGAATGGCCGGTGTTACCTGGCGAGCCGCATTTACCCGGAGCGTCGTGATAGCCTGGGAATCGAGCTATTTGCCCGTAAAGGGAGCGTCAGGATCAGATCGCTTGACATCTGGCGCCTGGCGTCAATCTGGAATCTCTAAGCCAATAGGGAGAAAAGCCTATGCAGCACGCAGCCTTGACACTCGAGCGACTGTGGCCGCGCCTGCAGCACACCTTTCGCAACGAAGCCAGGGCTGCACCCACCGACTGGCGAGCATTCGAGAAGCGGCTGCGCCACGAGTGGGAACAGCTCTTCGGGCTGCTGTTGGGCCTGTATGCAAGCTGCTCGATCACTCGATGAGCCAACGTTTCCGGCTGCCCCAGGGAACGGCCTGGGTGAACTACCTGCGCTCGCACGACGATATCGGCTGGACGTTTGACGATAACGACGCGCGGTGGGAGTGGATCGATCCGAACGGCCACCGGAAGTTCCTGAACCAGTTCTACACCGGGCACTTCCCAGGCTCTTTCGCGCGCGGTTTGCCATTCCAGGAAAACCCTGCTACCGGTGATGCCCGCGTCTCTGGCACGCTGGCCTCGCTTGCCGGGTTGGAGCAAGCGGTCGAGTCCAGCGACGAGCAACAGATTGAGCTGGCTGTGCGGCGCATCCTGATGCTGCACAGCGTCATTTTGAGCATTGGCGGTATCCCGCTGCTCTACCTGGGCGACGAGGTCGGCACGCTGAACGAGTACTCGTTCGTCCATGACCTGCACAAGGCCGGGGACAGTCGTTGGGTCCACCGCGCGAAGACGAATTGGACCTGGCAGGAGAGAGTACAGCATGACCAGGACTCGCCGCATGGCCGCATATTCGCGCAGCTGGTGCGGATGATCGCGCTGCGGTAGCAGCAACAGGCGATTTACGATAGTGACACAGCGTTCGTCGAGACCAGCAACCGGCATCTCTTCGGCTACGTCCGTCACGGCGGCAGTCAGCGACTCTTCGTGGTGGCGAATTTCTCCGCTCATCCACAGGAGATGGATGCTAACCGGCTGCGGGTGTATGGGGCAGACGACCGCTTCACCGACCTGGTCACCGGCCACACGCTCACGGCAGAGCAGCCGTTGCGGCTGGAACCATACCAGTGCATGTGGCTGGAGGCATGGAGTGCTGTCTGATGAAAGCATGGGCCTGGCTGAACGGGCGAACCACTCAAAGATGACTTTTGCCCAAAACCCTCCCTAGACCAACAGCACAACTTCTCCCGTCGTTTTGCGTTGGGCAATAGCCCGGTGTGCTTCTGCTGCCTCAGCTAAAGGGAAAGTGTGTTCAGCAATAATCTCCAACTGAGCAGTGGCCAGGTACTGCATGAGTTCTCTGGCTGCTACAGCAGTGCGGTCTGGGCGACTACTCATCCATCCAGTGAACCAGTAGCCAATGATTGCCTGATTTTCGTATATTAACTGCACATCGGAAAACTGTGCGTTCTGTCCGCTGATTCTTCCATAGAT
>VBHV01000622.1:0-7141 GCA_005881995.1 Chloroflexota bacterium
GATCAGCCGCACCAGGCGCCGTGAATGTCAGTGTTCCCAGGTAGGCGCCCGGCAAGAGGTTGACGCTTGCCACAGACACATACACCTGCTGGATCGAGCCCGCCGGAACACTACCTGAAGTTGGACTGGCGCTCAGCCAGCCGCTTTTCACTCCCAGGATATGTGAAATCGATATCTGCGTTGTCTCTGTGGCGGGAGCATTGACGCTCAGCGACCAGTTCAACATCTGTTTTCGAGGGTTCGCGTTGGTTAATGGGAGCGCCCCTGGAGAACTCGAACCGTCGGTTGCTGTGAAAGAGAGAACAGCGGGACTCAACGACAGCACAGGGCCTCCGTTGGGCAGGGGCAACACACTCATCGTTACCTTGATCGTCCGTGGAGGATCTACACTCGAGAACAGGGTGATGCTCCCTAGATTATTTCCAGGTTTGAGATTGGTGCGCTGAACCGCTATATCTATGATCTGGCTCTGGCTAAACATACCCTGGTTGGGTGAGATGAGCAACCAGGATTCATGGCTACTGGCCGACCAGGTAATCGATCCACTGCCACTATTTCTCAAGTGCAGCAATTTCACACTATTTGCTCCCACGATGTCCGCGCCAAAATCGAGCGTATTTGTATTCTTGAGCTCATCAATCTCCAGGTGCGCTGGCTTGGTGGATGTCGAGGGTATCACGACCTGTAGTGTGGCGCTGGCTGTATAGCGCGTGGTGATATCTTCCGCCACGATCTGGTGAAAACCTGGCCCCCAGTCACTACTCACCATAATCGTGGCAGTAGCCGAGCCGTCTGATGCGATGGAAACGATGGAAGCGCCGCTGTTAGTGATTACTTTTTCCTGGATATCATGCGACAAAAAGACTTTGGTTCCTGGGGCAAAGTTTACAATGTGTAGTACTGTTGGCGCAGTATTGACTACAGTGACGACACTAGGAGAGAGCGTCAGGGTGGCGGCAGCAGCGCCATCGGCAGCGCCAGGCAGGTGACGGGGATGGTTGGAGACAACCGAGAGTAGCACTCCATCTACGACCAGGGCGATCACGGCGAAGATAGCCAGGACCGCAAAGGCGATGCGCGAGCGCGAAGTTCGACGCCTCCTCACCCTGGCTAGCAGATGATCGGTTTGGATGCCCTCTGCCCTGGCGCGCCGGATGTCTTCTTCTTCAATACGTGCCGATTCAGCACTATTTGGAATATGGCGCGAGATGAGTGGGTCTGTGCTATTGGCCCAGGTGTCTTCGTGCTCTTGCTCTTCCGCGTCAGCATCCAACCAGGGCCACAGGTCGGGCAACGCAGCATCATTTTCCCGGATCCTGCTCTCATGCTGCGATGAGTCAGGTTTTCCTGCCTGTTGCGCCTCTCTGGAAGCGGAACTGTCGCTCTCCTGAGCATCTGCCTTCTCGTGGGCATCAGTCTTATAGCGCATCTTCGAAAATTTGGGCAGGGGAGTACTCTCGCGCCGAATATCGGCGGATATATCGCGAAAGGGGGCTAAGCGTGAGGCGCGAGGCAGGCGACGACTAGGCTGGGCTGCCACCTCGGAGATACGCTGGGCCGCCTCACTCAAGCGCGTGATCGCCTGCTCGGTGACATCTTGATGAGTGATCAGAGTGGGAGGATGCGGCGTCACCGGAGTTTTGAGGACTGGGGTAACTGGCTGAGGTGGTGAAGGTGGTGCAGCCCTGCCTTCGGTGGCGCCTTGCTGCTCAAATTGCTCCTTCACATCTGAAGAGATGCTGCTGGTGACAGCTATCGAGGGAGACGCTTGTACGCCATAGGCTGCATGCGAAACAGATCCCCGGCGAAACTCAGTTCGCAGCCGGGACCGGCACTCGTCACAAAATACAGCAGTTGCTTCACAAGGCTTGCGACAACGCAAACACTGGCTCATATGTCCACTCTTCTCACCTGCCTGGACGACAATCCGTCGCAGCCACACAATGCGCTTGTGTGTTTTCCCTTCAAGAACAACGTTCCAGGCCATGAATTGAGCCTGACAAATAAACTTAGACCTGGTGAGTTCTTGTACTAATACAACGTTGAAGCTGGTGTATTTGTCACATCAAGCAAGCAGAGAAACAGGCGGTCACAGGATGACCGTCATTGTGACGGAAACAGTCCGTGGGCTTGCTTGTACTGTAACTCCCCCCTTCTCCACCGCAGTCAAGGTAATTTGCCCAGTATACGTCCCCAATAATTTCCCGCTCGCATTCACATTCACTATAATAGTACTTCCGTTGCTCCCTAGCACACCAGAGGTCGCTGAGAGGTGTAGCCAATTTTGACTATTCGCACTGACAAAGGCCGTCCATGTAACAGGCTGCGCACAGTTGCCCACAGTTTTTAGGACAACTTGTTGTCCAGGCGGATTTGGACGAGTCAAACTGGCGATAAATGCCAGGTTCAACGGCGCTACTTGCAATGTGCATGGCTGCGGTGTTGGTGTTGGCGTCGGAGTCGGCGTTCCTGGAGTGCTGGTTGGAATAGGCGTGGGACTGCCCGGCGCAGGTGTATTTGACGAGCCGGGTGTATTTGACGAGCCAGACGAAGGCGTTCCCGGCGAGATCACTACCGTGCTTGCAGAAGATACTACCTTGACCTGCACGAGCAGTGTCTGTGAACGCAACTCGGTGAGAAAGTCAATCCAGCCGCTATATATTCCTGGGACAAGCTTACCCGCATCTATGACAAGGGTGGCGCTTCTACCGGTACCGGGCTGCAACTGACCGCCAACAGGGGTGATGCTTAGCCAGTCTGGCTGGGGAAAACTCTGCCAGTTGGTGACGTCGGTGCAACCTGGTGTTGTACTCAAGATCAAGGACTGGCTGATTGATGAGTGCTGGCCTGCCCCAACGGTGAAAGAGAGATTTGCCTGGCTGGTGGCCACACTGCAGCGCTGCTGCACAGTCAAGGAGATAGCTACCGATTGAGGTGCATTCATAGCATTTCCATCGGCGTTCAACAGCAGCAGGCCGCTATAGACGCCGGGCAGCAGGTTGGAACTATGCACGATCACTTGTATGTGTGCATCCGCACCTGGAGCGATTGTTCCCGATGTTCCATTTGTGTTTAACCAGGATACATCCTGACTATCTATATTCTGAGCGACGAGATTCTCAGGCGCATTGGCCGCCAGGGTCCAGTTAAGTGGTACTATACCGGCATTATGAATAACCAGTTGCTGGGAAGGGGGATCCTTCGAGCCATCCGTCGTGGTAAAGGATAGCACAGGCGGCTCAATCACCATAAACGCTGAAGTGATCTTGGGCACCGGAAGTGTCGTCATCATCACTTGAACAATAACGGCGCTACCCGTGTTGGAGACAATCGTGATCATCCCCTGATAATCTCCAGGCTTGAGATGCGCGCGAGTTGCCGCGATAAAAATGGTCTGGTTATCTGAGAAGATGCCCTGCGCGGGAGCCATCATCAACCAGGGTTGATTACTTGTGGCCTTCCACGAAATCCAGCTTCCACCGGTGTTGCGTAAGAGCAGTGATTGAATAGTGTTCGCGCCCTGCACCTGGGCACCCATTTGCAGTGGGCCTGTCAGCCCGCCAGGTCGATCGGGTGAAGCCACGACGAGATGCGGGGGCGGCGCGGGGAAATCACTGATCACCTCGAGAGAGGCGCTGGCGGTATAATGGGTGTGCGTATCTTCAGCTGCCAGCATATGGTTTCCTGGCTCCCAGCTATCCTGCACGAGTACGCGCACATCGGCATTCCCATGCGCTCCCACTTTGATAAGTGAAGAACCAGCATCGGTTCGCACCATCTGTTGAATATCGTGTAACAAGAGTACCTGAGTCGACGAGGGGAAATTACTGAGATGTGCCACAATTACCTGTCCTGGACGTGCTGTAGCTGGGGTCACTGTAAGCGTTGGATGCATACCTGGTATCTGTAAAGAGGGTTGATGATTACTATTCTTAAAGAAAATCATTAGACAGTCCAGTATCAACAAGAGCGCCAGGACGACAACCAGTCCAATCAATAAGCGGCGTTTACCCCTGGATAACCCTGTACGCGAGCGGCGAACTACCTGTGGTGCTAGGCCAGGAGATGGCTGAGGAGACGACGTGGGCGAAGCTTGATACATGCTCGTCTCGCCTTGGACTGGGGTTGATTGGATATCTTCTTTTACAGTGGTCGCATGCGCTTTTCTTCGATTCATGTTAACGGCCTATGATTCCTCGTATACAACTCTCAAAAAAACAAAAATTTGATTAACATATCTTAATACGAATGAAGGAAAATCCAGGGAGTGCATCCTATTACTTTTCTCCCCCCTTTGGGCGCTCAGAACCAGCATAAGCAAAAGAAGATGCATCAACCAATATCTCATTATGTCAGGCTACCAGCCGAAACAAGTTATCCACAAGTTATCCACTGCGTCTAGAAAATTTTGGTGGATAACACTCTTTTCCCATGACGGAATGTAATGGTATACTGTTGTGGGGAGAAGTGGGGGGTTGTGGTGAATGGATGAAGGAAGTGGAAACAAATTATTGCCGGGTGGCGAGAGGTGGAGAGGGGAAGGACGATTAGGAGGAAGTTTTCAGGAATGCGGGAGAACATCCTTGAGAAGTTCCTTAGAGCCACCCGGATGTAGGGACTGGCCCCGTTCCCGGCAGAAAGCAACGCGCAACTATGTTTCTCGGTGAACATGAACATACAATCGATGCAAAGGGACGTATGGCGGTTCCCGCGAAATTTCGCGCGCAATTGGACAAGGGAGCTGTGATCAGTAAGGGTATGGGTACCTGCTTATCGGTCTATACTACGGTACGCTGGGAGGAGAAGTCGGCGGAGTTAGTGGCGGGGAAAACCAGCGAGGAACTGCGCGATTTCGAGCGGCGCATTTATCCAAGCGCGAGCGAGGTTGAACTGGATGGGCAAGGCCGCCTGGTGATTCCCGCCAAGTTGCGCGCCTACGCTCATCTTGAAAACGAGGTGACGGTGGCAGGCGTACGCGATCATTTTGAAATATGGGATCGCGCAACCTGGCAGGACTATCAGAATAGACTTGATGCAGAGGGAAATGGCATTCCTTTTTAAGTTTGGAATAGATATGCAAACAGGGCAACCCGGTCATCAACCTGTACTCCTGGAAGAGGTGCTGAAGTATCTTTCGCCTAAACCGGGGGGCATGTATATTGATGGCACCGTAGGTGGAGGCGGTCACACAGAGGCTATTCTCGCACGGTCAGCGCCAGATGGCAAGGTGCTCGGTATAGATACCGACGCGCAGGCTCTGGAGCGCGTTGGTAAACGCCTTGCAAGTATGGTCAACAATGGACGATTAACGCTGGTACAGGGAAACTTCGCAGAACTGGCCCGTATTGTACAGAACGAGGCCGATTTTGTGTCTTCTATAGATGGTGGGCACGATGAGGGGGGGCGCGATCAATCGCGTCCCTACAGAGATGCTGGACGCGATGAGGGGGGGCGCGATTTATTGCGTCCCTACAAAGACGGGGGACGCGATGATGAGGGACGTGATCAATCGCGTCCCTACAATGGTATTTTACTCGATCTGGGGTTTTCATCGTATCAAATGGATGATTCCCAGCGCGGCTTCTCTTTCAGTGCGGATGGCCCGCTCGATATGCGACTTGATCAATCGCAGGAACTGACCGCCGCTGACCTGGTGAATACGGCCAGCGAAGAGGAGCTTGCGCGTATCTTCCGGCAATATGGCGAGGAGAATCGCTCGCGTCAGATCGCCTGGCGCATTGTACGGGCCAGGGCGCGCGGGCCAATTACGCGCACGGGTCAACTGGCGCAACTGGCTGCGACTGGCGTCTCTTACAAACCGGGCATGATCCACCCGGCAACTCGCGTCTTTCAGGCGCTGCGCATCGCGGTAAATGGCGAACTTGAACGGCTGGAAGCCGCGCTGCCACAAATGCTCGATGTGCTAAGCGCAGCCACAATACAGAAAACAGGTGGGGATGGAGGAAGAATGGTCATTATCTCGTTTCACTCGTTGGAGGATCGGCTGGTGAAAGGGTTTATGCGGCGTGAGGCAAGTGATTGTATTTGCCCACCTGGCTTACCCGTCTGCGTATGCGGCCACAAAGCGCGCCTGCGCATTCTCACACCTAAACCCGTCACACCAACCAGTTCGGAGGTCAGTGCTAACCCCCGCGCCCGCAGCGCCAAACTGCGGGCCGCTGAAATAATTATTGCGCCTTAACGTGGGGGTTTCGCTACACATCGATTGTTTGTGTAGCGAACCCTTTGATAGCCAGCTTGCTAACGAACTGTATTCTACGCTTCGTGTCAGACAAGCTGCAAGGAACGTAGTGCGTCATACCAGTGTATAGAGAGAGCTATCTTGCAGGTACGAAAGCCTATCCTAGCTGCCAAGCGGCGCCGACAACTGCATCCGTTTTTATACCGTATAGGGCCTCTCGGCTTGAGTATCTGTAGCGTTTTACTCGTCAGCCTGATGGCGGTTCTCTACCTCTCACAATTGAGCCAGGCAGTTACCGCCAACCAGGAAATTTCACGCTTACATAGACAAGCAGCGGCGCTGGAACGCGAGGATCAGGACCTGGTCTATCTCATTGCGCAGGAGCAATCGCCAGTTTATATCGCGGCACATGCCAAAGCAATGGGATTGATTCCCGCCGATCCCAGCACGGTAATCGTCCTGGTTGTACCGCACCTCAAAACGATACCACCAGCTGACCAGCATATGCAGCCATAGACGAAGCGCGATAAATCGCGCCCCTACAAATCGGAAAGGAGGCCAGAACATGAACGCGGAGTTACAGCGCGCGCGGCATCGACAGATGTTCATTTTCTTGCTGGTCTCTTTCGGTATGCTGGTTCTCCTGGGCAGGCTGTACTACTGGCAGATTCTCCAATCGCATAGCGGTTATAATCTTGCGCAGCGGGCTAACGATGAACACATTCAAAATCAGGTACTTGATGCGCCACGCGGGCTGATTTTCGATAGCCAGGGGCATATTCTGGCCACCAACATCATACGCGATGATGTCTATGTCGAGCCGGTGCAGTACTCCATTGACCATACAGACAACTCGCAAAGCGATCTGAACACGCTGATCAACAGCCTGCACCAGGTTTTGCCACAGGTGTCAACCGCAAAATTGCAAAACGCCTTTAG
>VBHV01000622.1:7179-8858 GCA_005881995.1 Chloroflexota bacterium
GAAATTGCGGGATTTGCAGCTCTCTGATGTGTTTCTCCAGCCGCGCACCTGGCGTATCTACCCCGGTGGCCCGCTAGCGGCGCAAATTCTTGGCTTCGTGACGCAGAATGATACGAATAATCACGGCGTGTATGGTATTGAAAAACAGTACGATACGTTGTTGGAAGGCACACCGGGCAACTTCACCGCCGAGACCGATCTGCAAGGCAACCCCCTGACGGTGGGAGCCAATAACGAGCAGCCGGCCATCAGTGGTGCAAATCTGACGCTTACTCTCGACAGTACAATGGAATATATGGTGGAGAATGCGCTGGCGGATGCCGTCAAGAAATTACAGGCACAGGGTGGAACGGCAGTGGTCATCAATGCACGCACAGGCGCCGTGGTGGCAATGGCGGGCTACCCCACCTTTGATCCCAACCAATATGCAGATTACTCCAACCAGCGAGGCTGCCTGGGAAGTGAAGAAGTCTACTTCAATCCCGCGATCTTCTGCGATTATGAACCAGGCTCAACCATGAAGGCGGTAACCATGGCAGCCGCACTCGATCAGGGATTAATCACGCCAAACACCACGTTCGATGACCAGGGATGTATCTCGTTTCCGAATGTGACCGAGGTCTGTAATTGGCAGTATACGGCCTACGGCCCTGAGAATATGACCGGCGTACTCATACACTCCGCGAACGTTGGGGCGGCGTACGTGGCATACAACATTCTTGGGCCGGATCACTACTACCCATACCTGGCGCGTTTCGGCTTTGGGCAAGCTTACAGTATTGATGGACCCGAAGATCCGGGATCATATCGCACGCCGGACAACAAAGCAACCTGGACGATCAGCGACCTCACGCGCCAGGCCTTCGGGGAGTCCATTTTCGCTACACCGTTGCAAGTCGCGATGGCATACGAAGCTATTGCCAACGGTGGTGTGATGCAGCAGCCCTACCTGGTGCAGTCAATCAACAATAATGGGCATATTACCACAACGCAGCCCGTCGTTAAGCGGCAAGTCATCAGCGCTCACGCCGCGCAGTTGTTGACCGGCATGCTCGAACAGGCAGCCATCCACGGGTATGCGCAGCTGGCACAGGTCGCAGGATACAGCATCGCGGCCAAAACCGGCACCGCCACGACGCAGGGTATCTCAGCCGACAAGACTGAGGCGTCGGTAGCAGGCTTTATCCCTGCCTCGAACCCGCAGTTTGTTATCCTGGTCAAAATAGACCGGCCAACGCAGAAAATTTATGGTAGCACGGCGGCGGCTCCGTTATGGGGGTATATCGCACAACATCTGATGTGGTATTACAATATTCCGCCCGATCAGCCGCTCTAAGTATATATATGTTATAGATAGTTTCTAGTCAAAGGTGAGAAGATGCAGACTCAAGATTCTAACATAGGCCATGATGATTTTGAGAAAAAGCTAGAGTTGAGTGAGGCCTGGCGCCAGTTACTGGGCATAGAAGCAGGAGTGATGTCTCTACCGGTCTCATTCGGCCACGCTGGCACATCTGGCAGCACTCAGGAGGAAACACCGCTCTTAACTGACGATCCCTGGGCTAGCCTGGTTCACGCCAAGGGCATTCAGGTCGTTGACTTGCGGCAGATCCATTTGCATACAGCGCACTTGCCGATGAACGAGCAGGACGTAGAACACGCGCTGGATATTATTCAAG
>VBHV01000546.1 GCA_005881995.1 Chloroflexota bacterium
TCGCTGTACCCGCGATATACGCCAAATTCGGCGCACCCCCATCCGCCAGAACCGGTTTTGTACTAAGAAAAAGCCCGCATAGAAGCAAAAAGCAAGAGCATACAGAAAGAAGCAGCGCAATTCGTTTGCGAACCATCAACGTTCCCAAGGCGAAGGCAAGCCCTGCCCCTCCCCTAAACGGAAAGGCATCTCGTTCGTGTATGGTAGGGGCGGGGCTTGCCCCCGCCCTGGAACCTCCCTTGTGTCCCATCAACATTCTCAAGGCGGGGGCAAGCCCTGCCCCAACCCTAAACAAATGGGCATCCCGTTCGTGTATGGTAGGGGCGGGGCACCGCTCTGGTTCAGGCGATAGATTTCGGTTGGGTAGGAAAGTGCAAGATAGACCTCGGATGCATTTGAAGGTCCGGCGGCCAGGTTAGCTAGGTTGCCACTGATATGCGGCAGCATTGTCCAGGTATGCCCGCCATCAGTGCTGCGATAGGTACTCGTGCCGGTCTTTCCGTAAATCACCTGCGGTTGTTCTGGTGAAACCGTGAGCGCGGTAGGCGAGGCCTGGGTGTAAACCAGTTTAAAGGTCGCGCCCTCATCCTGCGACACATACACTCCCTCGTCGCCCGATGCATAGATCGGGCTGTGAGGCCCTGCTGTGGCTATATCCTGGATGCCCCCGTTGATGCCTTTCAATACCTGCCAGTGAATGCCCCCGTCTGCGCTGCTGGCCATGCCGCTGCTGCCATAGACAAGCAAATGACCGGGCATATTGGGTAGGGCGAGTACGCCAAAGATGAGATCAAATGGCAGCGTACCCGTGCTGGAAAAATGGTGACCATCATCCAGGCTGCGCCGCAGTCCTAATGAGCCCAGTTCTGACAGGTAGATATAGACTTCGTCGGGTGTGTCATTGCCGGCAGCTACAGTATAAATGTAGCGAGAGCTAACGGTCGAGGCTGCTACAGAGAGCATCCAGGTGCGTCCCTGGTCAGAGCTGGTATAGAGTCCGGGCGTACCCTTATAGCCAGCCACCGATGGCTGGGTTAAAACGTACATGCGCTGTGCATTGAGTGGACTACTTGTCAGGGCATAGGTCATCAATCCCGTCATCAATTGATTGGGGCCGCCTGCCACCTCTTGCCAGGTCGCGCCATCATCCAACGATTTGAAAAGACCGTAGTGAGTCGCCATTATTAGCACATGTTGAGGAAACGCCAGCAAGGAATGCACGTGATTCGCGGCGATACCAAAGCCATTGACGGGTACGGCCTGGGGAGTAGGTGTGGTTTGCCCGGAACCTGTATTATCACCACTGCAACCGACCAGCAATAGAGTAATTGAGACCATTAAAAAGGCGAATTTAATATATTTCATAGTACACCCGGTGAAATGTTAAGCACGAACCTGAAATCGTTCACTATTTTACCATACTCTACAAGAGCAGGATTTGCCCCTGCCCTTGAACGATAGAAAGCATTGAACCGCATTCACCTTAAAATGTCGTGATCAGTTTGACGATAGCCTCGTGCAAGGTGGCATCAGGTGTGCGTATCTGAATGCGTATCTGCCAGCTACCGGCCATCGCCAGGTCGCCACGGGTACTGAAATGTCCTTTACCATCGGGCAGCAGGTTGACACTGGAGGTACCCATATCCATATCGAGCATGGTGGTATAGAGCGTAACGCCAATATTCGTAACTGGCTGCCCTGTGCTTTTATCTACCACGCTCACCGTAAAGACATTGGTGCCGAAGCGGTTAGGGTTGACGATAAGCGTCGCAGTGTACTTCCCATCTTTTGTGAGCACGGTTGCGGTAAATGGCACCGGCTTCGCACCAGGCTGTTGTTGCTGCGCTGCCGCGGCGAAAGGTGTGAGCGTCCCGGCGAAGACATTCAGCAAGCCGACGCAAACCAGTACGGCTATACCCAGCACAGGTTCCCAGCGTAGAACCGAGGTGAGCCGCCGGGTTTTATCCGTCAACCGCTTTTCGCGCAGCTTCACCTGCTGCGCGAGCAGCTTCGTCGCGTGTTCCGTCTCGGTAGGTGTTGCTGGTGAATCTCCCAAACCAGAGGGTAACCGCGAGGGTCCAGGGTTCCCGCGCCGCTCCACTCCACTACCCCCGCCCTTACTATGATCCAGGGAGAGTTCGCCATCTGCATATTGTGCGGCAAGAGTAATGGGTTCTCCATCCGCTGTTTCAGTGAACTGAGAGGCAGATTGACGGCGAAGTGCATAGCTGTATTTCTGATACTCTTTTTTCAGGCGAGGGCGCAGCAGTCCTACATGGATCGCGCTGGTGACAAGCAGACCACCTACTAGCAAGATCTTTACCAGTAAGGCTCGCCCATAGGCCGTATCGATAA
>VBHV01000623.1 GCA_005881995.1 Chloroflexota bacterium
TCCCAGTAGTATATACCACGCTCTATCCAATACACAAGGAAATGAAAGTGATTGGCATAAACGAAAGCAAGAGGAGCACAACCCATTGCACCCCTCCCTTTCGCTATCTATCAGCCCATACCAACACTTTTTACCGTGTTAGCAGGATAGACTACTTTGACCTTGACCAATATATTGATCCCGATAGCCTGCGCATTCCCGCCGAAGTCGGTCAAGTCCGCCGTGGGAGGAATGGTGTAGGTGTAGGCCTTGGTACCGACCGTGAAGTGGATCATGCGATCAGCTCCAACGGCGCTCGTCGTGGTGCCTGTATAAGCGATCACATTCAAATCCGGGTCACCTGCCACAGCAGGCTTCAAGATCGTTGCAGTAAAACTCCCATTAGGGTTAACTATTGCATCCATATCGACGGAACTTCCTACAGTCGGGAGACCCCCGTTATAGGCTGAGCGATCAGTTGTAGCAGCGATCGCCAGCGTATATGTCTGCCCATTCGGCGCAGTCATGACCAGGCTGGTGCTATTGATCATCTTCACAGGGCCGATGAATGAGATGCCACCCGGTTTAAATGGAACAGCTGTGGCAGTAGGGCCTGCCGGTTGCGTAGCGGTTGGTGACGGGCTTGAAGAGGTGGTCGTGGTGGTGGCAGTAGTACCCGTGGTACCTGTTGTAGGCGTAGATTGTGTAGTAGTACTACCAACGCCCGAACACGCCGTGAACAAAATCATCGTAACCAGAACGGCAGCACCCACGAGCATCCCTTGAATACGACGTGACGGAATTTTTTGCATAGATTCCTCCAAACATCTCAAATGGATTTGTAGACTCAAATCTATCTCTATATCTCACGAGACAAGACGAGTTGTGAAACTTCACAAAGTCGACTTGTCTGATATACGATAATACCTCTGTTTTTTAGGACTGGACTATGCTCTACAGCACAGTAATGAGGTGATATAGCTCACCTTCAGTGAGAACTGCGGAATGAAGCTGCTCGTTACAAACAAGGCCCCCATCCAGACATTCTAGCGGATGGGGGCCTTGTTCACCGGATACTGTGTGTCTTACCAGCGATCACGGCGCTCGCGGGTATCGCGGCGATCACGTCCGCCGCGTCCGCCATTGCTGCCACTATTGCCATAGCTGCTGCTGCTATAACTGCGTGAGTCATCGCGGCGCCCAGAGCGCGCAGGACGATGAGACTGGAAGCAGTCGCTGCAATAGACCGGGCGGTCTTCGCGTGGAATGAACGGAACCGAGGTAGTACGTCCACAATCGGCGCAGATGGTCTCGTAATATTCACCGCTGGTATTGCGAGAGCGAGGCGCTGACGACTGACCACCACCACTGCGACGCGCAGCGCGGCAGGCTGGGCAACGGGAGGGGTCATTGGTCAGGCTGCGGCTGGCGTAAAATTCCTGTTCGCCCGCGCTAAAAGTGAAATCCTGTCCGCAATCGCGGCAGGTGAGGATACGGTCATTGTATCCCTCATTGGACATCATGGGTAGGTTTTTCCCTTCTTGTTTTCGCTCCGCCTCAATAGTTGTTTGGCCTTTGTCAGATCGCGTGTCAGGAGATAACGAGTACGCTAAACAGCGCGTGCACGCCGGGTCTCCAGGTGGTCAGGGAAGTTACTCTACTTCCTGCCAGGCAGCTTTACCTAGATTCCGGGTGACGGAGCGAAACCAGGGCCTGAGATATTACTTACCTTTTGCTAAACCACCTTCTCATTGTAACATATAGAATTAGAAAAAAAAATAACTTGAAAGACCAAAATTTCAACTTGTGCGCTTCTTTCCCAAAATGATAGGATACCTTAAAGGGCCTAAACAGTATCCTGGTAGGAGGACTCAGTTGGACACCGTTATTGAAAGCAAGCAGCCATTACAACCGGTGGCCCAGCAGCCGCGTCATGTGCACACTATTACCGATAGATTTTCGATGGCGAACACCTATCTTATCCAGGACGAACGCTTCATCGTCGTGGACCCCGGCTCGGTCCTCAATGTACAGTTGCTGCTTGCCTACATGCAGCGGTTCCTGCATCGTCACCCTGAAGATATCGATCTGATTATTTTAACGCACCTGCATCCTGAACATTGCGCCGGGGTCGAGGAAATACGCCGGGCTTCACACGCGCCGGTCGCCGTTTCTATCGCCGCAAAACGGTGGTCACAATCTTGGGCAGGAGAAGGACGAAGCGTTGCTGGTGGAACCAGCGTCTCGCAGTTTGTTGGACGCATGTTTAGCCAGGTGCGCCTGCCAGGAGTAGTTCACCACCTCGATCTCTTCGAGCCGTACTATGAACGCCAGGCACAACTGGTAGATATCTGGTTGGATGATGTCGAAGGACTCCCCAATCACCTCGACTGGCGCGTGATTGCCAGCCCTGGTCTTACTCCCGAAAGCCTGTGCCTCTACAATCCCTTTAGCTATGAACTACTCTGCGGGGATACGTTGATTACGATTGAAGGTGGAACCATCCTGGTGCGTGGCGGTACGAACCGCATCCAGTTGCAGCAAACATTGCAAACGCTCCAGAGCCTGAAAGTCTATTACCTCTATCCAGGACACGGCAGGCCTATCTTATCGATGCGCGCCCTCGCCACCATCGAATGGTGAGATATGTTTCTGCAAAAGTGTGTAGGGACAAGGGGAAGGGTAGGGCAGGGAGGGGACCTTGTGCTTGTCCTCTCCGCCAATTATTTCGGTTTACTTGGCAACCGTAACGGTACCGGGCCGCTGATCGGGCGCGAGAGGGACGGCATAGAAGGCTGTGGCATCGGGGCTGTGTGTGCCTCTTGCACAATCGTATATTCAAGTAGAAGCTCACCCAGACCGATGATATCACCTTTTTGCAAAAGCTGTGGCACCTGAAGCGGCACATCGTTGACCAGGACACCGGGACCATAGACATAATCACCATTGGCCTGATGCGAAAACTGCGCGTGTTCGATGGCAAGTGAGGCATCATCAAGCATCATATCGCAATCAGCCGAGCGCCCAACAGTGAACACCGCCCGGTCAAGCAGGAAATTTCTTCCCGCCATAACTCCATTACGGATGATGCACAGGCTACTCGAAACAGTGGATGGTACGGCAGGCGCTGCT
This sequence comes from Chloroflexota bacterium, assembly GCA_005881995.1. Next base: position 3,112 of record VBHV01000623.1, read on the forward strand.
AGTGGAGGAAGAGGAGGCGGCGTCACCGGATCAGGTTTGATGGTCCGCATCCATACCGGCATGCCATCGGAGCGTGGATCTGCTTCGCTGAACGTCGATGGCGGTTTCTGTGGGAACATGCTGGGGAATTTGAAGCTGTCCTCGTCAGAGAATGGTTTCTCGTCCAATGGTCTTGTCGGGAAAGCCCCGGCGCTGGCTGGCTTTCTATAGGTGGACATCCGTTCTGCCGGTTCGAGCACGCTAGTGGCTCGGTGTAGCAATGGGTCATCTCGCTCGTTCAGAGCCAGAGGAGCCTGCACAAGTTCAAAAAGAAAACGATGAGAACCGATTTCCAGCAAATCGTCGCTCTTGATGGGAAGTGTGCCACGAATGCGTCGACCATTCAACAGGACACCATTCAAGCTATCGCAATCGGTAATGTACGCCTGCCCATCTTGCCATACCAGTTCCGCGTGATAGCGTGAAGAGGTATCATCGTCCAGCCAGATTTCGTTATCTTCTTCCCGCCCGATGCTGATAAGGGCGCGTTTCAAGGCCAGCTTCTGACCCTGGAATCGTCCAGAGCGATATTCGAGCCAGCCCCAGGGCGTATCTTCGTTATAGACAAAGGGCGCGGGAACCCCTGGCTGGCGATGTGGTAGTCTCACGGAACCTGCAATAGTCGCGTTGCCCTTCGTGGTGCGTTTCGTGCGGTGTCGTGGGATGCGCGCCCAAGTATTCGAATCGCGCGGCTGCGTCAGGAGACAATAGGCTGTAGTTACGCCCAGCGGCGCAACACAGCCACAAAGCGCCACATAGAGCAGCGCGCAAGCGACTTCCAGGACACCGATGCTGCCTTGCGCCTGGCTCAAACGCAGGTTATACCAGAGAAGAGCAGGGAGTAAAAGCAGGGCCGAGCAGACGCAGCTTACAATAGCCAGGGCAAGCTGCCGGGTTGTGCCATGCTTGCGCCACGCCGTGAAGAGCGCGTTGGCTGTGATGGCGAGCATGCAGCATGCCAGCCCGCTATACCAGCCAGAGGTAAACCAGTTCGGAAAATCTAGAGCGCTCGTCGTCGTATTCCTCTCTTCGTTGCTATCTGCGATTAGATGAATTTTCAATTACACCATGGGATCAACGCCCGCCAGGCGAGCCTCGCCAATCACTATCGTATCGACAATTTGATGGGCATTCTGGGTGTATTCCAGGTTGGCTGCGATATTGGCCGAATCTCCCGCGACGCTGTTATTGACCTGGACGGCATCCCAGTACTGAAATTGCGTGTTATCTGGCGTCATGGCAACACCGAGGAAGGCATGGCCAGGAATGATCACTATTTCGGCATGCAAACCAATATGCTCGACAGCTGCTGCCAGCAGAGCTGTCAGTTCGATGCACATCCCGCTATGCTCCTGTAACACATCCGCCGGGAGCTTGATATATTCTAAAGAAGCGCTTGTATCGCCAGGACCAGCATAGGGAACTCTTGCCTGAGTATAGATCATATGGTAATCCAGGCGCAAGGTATCATATATCGCGTCGACCTGGTCGCGAACCGCCCTGGAACTGGCATGGTTTGCATAGCCAATCATGGCGTTTGGTGCGGGCATTGGCTCTTGCGCTAAATGGATGGTGGCATTTGCCACCAACGCCTTCACTGTGGGATCATCAGGCGTGATCCACGCCGCGATCTTGAGCCGGTTCGAGGCTAGCCATTGCATCAACTCACGTGAATGCAGCAGTAGTGGGCTATCATTGATATAATAGCGATTGCCGCGGGCATCTGTTACACGCACGCTGAGCGATCTCGTAACATCAGCTGTCAAATTTCGCAGCGCCTTGTCAAGCAATGTAGGTGTAAAACTGCTTGACTGTAAGGAGCTGGTCGCTGTCACGGTATGCGTCTCAACCTGGGTAAATCCGGCCACCTGCACACTTATAATGAGCGTAATCGTGCTGCTGCTGCTGTAAGTGATGGTAAACTGGGTGGTATGTGTCGCAAGATAGAATGGATAGTACGCGCTGAAGATCTCCTGCGGAGCTTGCACACAAATGTGGACAGGCGATTGGCCCCCGCAATGCTCCTGGCTGAAACTCTGTTGATAACGCGAGTAGGCCTGGAGACCACCTGCCACATAGAATCCTGAGATGCCTACCAACGCCGTTAATGTAACGAGCAATATCGAAAGTTTCTTGCCCATGTGTCCATTCGCCTCTTCTTGCTCTGCCATACTATGAGGTTCTCTATCGAAAGGATTATATCATTCTGTGTCAGAGCGGACAATGCAATGGGACTTGTGGGTCTCCCATCGTCTTGTACAACTCCCAACCATCTCGTGCGTATAATTTATAGAATGATGTTTTCATGAAGTGTTAAACGAAAACACATAAAATGCACGAGAGCGTGCAGCGCATCGCCACATAGTGACAAAGGAGCTTGCAAGCATGTGGAATAGATATCGACCATACCGGAGGGGAATACGGTTTTTCCCTCATATCGTCCCAATAGCGTTTCCGCTGATCTTCCCATTTGGACTCTGGCTGTCCTTCTTCGTGTTCCATATAGTGTT
>VBHV01000547.1 GCA_005881995.1 Chloroflexota bacterium
CCGAGGATTGTGAGGTCATCGATATCCCCTCTGGGACGACTTCTCACGGCCCCGAGGGCTACAAGCAGGTGATTCTCTTCTTCGAAGAGGGCTTTCCAGACAGTGGGATAGAGATCACCAACCTCCTCGCAACAGAGGATCAGGCAGTCGTTGAGTTTATTGGCCGGGGCACCAACACCGGTCCTCTGCACATGCCGACGGGAGACGTACCCCCGACGGGCCATGTCGTCGAAATGCGCTTTTGTGATGTGTATCGCGTCAGCAATGGGAAGATCGTCAGTTACCGTAGTTACTACAAGGATCCTGGCTTTACAGGGTAACTGCTACGAGTTCTTCTGGCCTCCCTTCACCGGTTCTTGGCCTCGAGACCTACGCTGCAGGTGGAGGGTACACGGAGACCGATCAACTCTCTTTTATGCCTTCATCCCTTGCAACTCCCGGACATGGATCCTGGAAACTCACAGGAGAACGGACATTTCTTCTGACGTATCTCACCCTCAACCATGACACGAATGGAACGTTTCAAGGTATCTCAAAGATCCGTCAGGTGGCTACACTGAATCAGACAAGGACTGCCTACAGTGGTTCGGGCAATTTCGATGTGTACGATGCGACTCCCCCGTGGGCTTCGCGATGCACCGCCTCAGCTGCTTCTTTGCTTGGAGCCTCGCAGAGGCAAAACACCTGGCCGGTGCCTTCATTGTACCAGTACCGCAAGTACTTGACACCGTACTTGTCCTGCACCTCAAGGTCTTTCGCATGGGCATCGGCGACCGCTTCAGCGGTCAATCCCTCTACCTTGTGATGAGTATCCATATACAGTGGCATCGTCACGTCATCCTTTCTCGCGAATTGTTCGCGCTAAGGTCTGGATATAAGGGGAGTACAATAAAAAACGACAACATGCGCGGAAATTGAGGGAGCCATTAGACACTCTACCTTAAAGACACAGCAAATACATCAGTAGAACTACTTAATCTTTGGAGAGATGATAGGAAGAGTGCAACAGACAGAACAAGCAGACACACTTAATGTGGGGAAGAGTCTGAAAACATTACCACCCACCCAAAAACGCTAACCGAAATTCCGACCACTCCCCAAAAAAGTGTTCATCGAAATCGCTAGCCATTTGGCTTTTTTCGTGCAGTTTGCTAATTGAAAAGTACCACTTACCCCCGCAAAGGTTGCGCTTCACGCTCCGCTCTTGCTTTCTCAGTTTCATCTCAGTCTTCTCACGGGTTCAATTCACAAAGCCCAGCTATCCTTGTGCTGAGAAGGAACCTTTTTCTGTCAGTTTCGTCTACACACGCATCCGAGAAAGGATGAAACACAACAAAGGAGTATCTGCTATGATTAACGAACACAAATAGAAGCGCTCTCCAAAATAATTTGTCCTTTGGTGGGTTGTAAGCAACGCCTTCCTTTTACCTCTTCTGTGAAGGAGTGGAGAGCCATGTCTGAGAACTTAGACCGTGAGCAGCGTGCTCGTTTGTGGGAATATCGGCTGCATGTCGAGAACCATTTATACACTCGAATGTCCGTCTTCTTGACTTTCGAAACTATACTCCTGGCTGTCGTTGGTACATTGTATGCCAATCCTAACTTACCTAAAACTAGGCTGATAATACTTGTGGTTTTGGGTGCGTTAATAACACTTATCTGGCTCTATATCCAGCATAATATCAAACTGATCTTTGTTCTTCTCGACAGAAGAACCTATGACACTTTGCCTGAACACAAAGAAACCATCGACAGAATTATGCAGGCCAGAAGATTAGAAAAGAGATTAGGAATAAAAACAAAAACTCCGGCGCTCCTGCTTTTAACCTATGTGCTTCCTATACTTATCCTACTGATATGGCTTTTCCTGCTGCTCTCTCTGTTGCAGTGGCTGCCATAAGTGACTTTCTCCCCGCACTGGTTGTTGCTTCGCTTTACAGTTCAGCATTGTTCTGTTAACCCAACAGGACAGAGGCTACTCCTTTTTATGAAAATACAGGTGGTGTACTATCAATACCTTTCTCACAGAAGTCGAGATAATGTGTCAATAACGTCGTAAAAAGATGCCCAGAAGCTACGTTGTATACGTTCTGGACTCTCTAAAAACCTAGTCGAGATAACGTCGAAATCACATTGGCAGGCCAGTTGTATGTGACAAAAACAAACGAGTCAAGCTGAAGTGCAAACGCACGAAAGTCGCTCGCCAGAGGAAGCTTTTGACAAACACTATCACACATCATTTAATATTACAAGCATTTATGACATTAGCGGTCCAAATGGCTGCCCCAGGAAGCAATCCTTGCCATATACCTAATTGAAGCACCTCCAGCTTCCGTTGTCAGTCTCACCCAGGCAGGTCAGCGGCCATCATTTTCCCCACCAGCTATACTCGTAGTAGAGACTGCGCGCCCCCTACCCATCCAAACTTCTCTTCACGAAAGGAAGCTCTCCATGACCAGCAACACACACCCGGACCCGTTTCCAACGCTCCCACCTCCTCAGGCTTGCATGGTTAACCTCAACCATACAAAAAT
>VBHV01000624.1 GCA_005881995.1 Chloroflexota bacterium
CGGGTGGATGGCGTCGATGCGCTCAAGAAAGAGCGGGAGCCAGCTTAAAGAGGTCAGGCTGACGATGGTATCTCCTATAGCCAGACCATGCGCTTTCCCAAACTGCTCGTCGAGTACCTCTACGGTACCGATCAGGACGCCGCCAGAACCTGTGACAGGATTATGCATTTTGCCGCGCTGTGCTACGATGGCCAGGATATGCTCCTTCATACGTTCCTGGTCCCCGTGGCACTCTTGCACAATCTGCGTGAAGCTGGCGGAGTCGATGTGCAGCGCGTGTACATCGATCAGCGTTTCGGTTGGCCATGCTTTGGGTGTATTATCAAGCCTCCAGGCCGGCTGTGGCAATGCTCCCTCTGGCTCGATGACGCGGTGAATGCCCAGCGACCGTATAACATCCTGGTTGGCAAAATCTGGTATCAAGCTATCTCCTGATTCGTGTTCCTCTGTCTCGTTAAGGCAGGGATCAACCGTTAGGTGCTATCCCCATTTTACTTGCAAAAAGTGTTCATGGGGATAGAGTAATCTACACTGCCACTGCGCTTGGGACAGCGGCGGTGTAGATTTCCTGAAAGCCGGTGCGCGTATCATTCCAGAAGGGATGCACGAACAGGTTATCGGCTGCTAGCCCCTGGTAGTCGCCGATAAATTGCGAGCCGCTGCTATTCACCGGGGCATTGACCGCCGGATCCCAGCTCTGGGTCGTGACGCGCACATTGGGGAGGAACGATGCCCCGTGATCGATGGACTGCGCGAGGAACACATCAATGAGCCTGTGCTGCGGATCAACGCGCGTATCGAAAAACGAGATGCTGATGACGCCGTCGGGCGCGACAGCCATCTGCGGCTGGAACTGCTCCGCCCCGTTGCCTATGGCATCATCGTTGACGCGCCGGGGCACGCTCCAGGTTAGCCCGTGATTGTTGGAGGTGCTGAAGAGGATATCCGCATCGCCGCTGGTCAGGTTCGCGGCGAATGGCGGCAATCGACACGGGCGCGCTCCAGGTCGTTCCTCCGTCGGGCGAGGTCACAACCAGCAGTCGGTCGGGAAAGTATTGCCCGGCCTGAGCGTTTTCACCAAGCGAGTTGACGAACGCGACCGCCAACGTCCCGTCCGGCTCGACGACAGGCGTTGCTCCGATGCCTTTATTGCAACTGGTCGAAAGCGACGAACTATTGGGTAGACTATGGGTGCAGAAAGGGGCGTTCCCCTCGATCGTCTGCGGCGGCGTGAAGGTTTTCCCGCCATTGGTAGAGCGCGAGAAGGCGATTTCTTCGACGCAGGAATTGCTCACCTTCCCGACATCTCCCTCACTACATCCCCCTCCATGTTCATAGGACCAGACAACGTAGAGTTTCCCCCGGTTCGGCCCATTCGTGCGGTCAACGGCGATCCAGGGTTTGTCGTTGAAGACCTCGTTCTCCGGGCTTTCAAAGATGTTGACCGGGTTGCTGAAGGTGCGCCCGTCATTAGCGGAGATCGAGACCGCGATACCGCTCATGCCCCCTTGCCCCTGGAACATCACGACTGCATAGACCTGATTGTGTGTACCGAAGGCGAAGGCGATATTTGTGGTGAGTGTATAGCGCTGCTGGAAGCCGGGGAAGACGCCGCCATCTGCCCAGGTGCAGCCACCATCGAACGAGACAAAATAGCCATTCAGGGGCTGATACTTCGCCGGATTGGGGAAGAATTTGGTACCACCGACCAGGTTGAGCGGGTTGTCAGGATTTTCCACGAGCATCGGCTCGCTGTGTGCCTGGTAGTGATCATGGCTGACGCGTACGTTGACGTACGGCGCCTGCAGATTCGCCCCCAGCCTGACGCAGGTGCCACCGCCAGCCAGGGTATAGGATACCGTCGGCGTAGGCGTCAAATTAGAAAGGAGAGTCGGCTGTGTACTGCTCTGGCTGCACGCATAGAGCGGGAGCAGGAAGCAAACGAGGAGGGGGAGTCGGCGAGTGAGCCAGCGAAACGGAGAAATCATGTAGTGTACCCCCAGTTCAGAAAATGTTTCCCGAATGATCCGGGCAGAAAGAATGAATTTTTTTAATAATATTCACGATCTTTCCTCTCATCTGAAACGAAAATGTGCGCCGGGATTAGCACGATTAGTACCTCTGGGTAACGGAATGTAGTAAGTATATCATGTTCGTTAACTCGTGCTTCGGTTTCAGGGTCTGTATCCTTGTACCTTCATCTCTCCGTTGCATAAGTGAGAGGCTGATTCGTCTCTATAATAGAGGCTGTGCTAACAGACCGGGGTGATAGGAAAGCTGGCTGGCCTCGCTTGGGATACTTCCCATATATGCTATGCTTTAATATGGATGGCACTTGTATTTCTGATGTTGTAAAAGGATGCTCTGATGAGTACACTTCAACCCGATAATGCGCCGGAAGGCACATCTACAATAGACTCGGATATCCCGTCAATTTTTAGCGATTTCGACCTGTACCTCTTTGGGCAGGGCAAGCATTATCGCATCTACGAGAAGATGGGCGCGCACCCGCGCACGGTCAATGGAGTGACGGGGGTCAATTTCGCCGTCTGGGCGCCGCATGCGCTGGCGGTCTCGGTGGTTGGTGATTTCAATGGCTGGAATCGTAACGCCAATCCAATGCATCGCCGTCACAATGATCTGGGGGTATGGGAATGCTTTGTGCCGGGGCTGCAGGTCGGCGCGCTCTATAAATATGCCATCTACTCAAGTGTGAACAATTATACCGTTGAGAAGACTGACCCCTATGGTTTCGCGGCTGAACTTCGTCCTAAAACTGCCAGTATCGTCACCGATATTCACCGGCATAGCTGGCAGGACAGCGACTGGATGGAGCATCGTGGAGAGCACCAGCGGCTGGATTCGCCGATCTCCATCTACGAAGTGCACCTGGGTTCGTGGAAGCACGCTTCTGAGCGGCATGTCCAGGGGGCGGAAGAGGAAGACCGCTTCCTGACCTATCGTGAACTGGCGGTGGAACTGGCTGCGTACGTCAAAGACATGGGGTTTACACATATCGAACTGCTGCCCATCACCGAGTACCCCTATGATGGCTCGTGGGGCTACCAGGTCACCGGCTACTACGCGCCTACCAGTCGCTTTGGCACGCCCGAAGATTTTCAATTCTTCGTGGATTACCTCCACCAGCAGGGGATCGGCATCATTCTGGATTGGGTGCCGTCGCACTTTCCCAAAGATGGGCATGCCTTGAACTACTTTGATGGAACGCACCTCTACGAATATGCTGATACTCGCAAGGGCGAGCATAAAGAGTGGGGAACGCTGGTTTTTGATTATGGTCGCAGCGAGGTACGCAATTTCCTCATCGCCAATGCCCTGTTCTGGCTGAGAGAATATCATATCGATGGCCTGCGTGTGGATGCCGTTGCTTCGATGCTCTACCTGGATTACCTGCGCAAACCGGGTGAGTGGATCGCTAATCAGTATGGCGGAAGAGAGCACCTGGAGGCGGTGGACTTCCTGCGCCAATTGAATGAGGCGGTCTACGCGGAGCAGCCCGGAACGCTCACCATTGCTGAGGAGTCCACTTCGTGGCCACTGGTGAGCAGGCCGACCTACGTTGGTGGGCTGGGGTTTAGCATGAAGTGGAATATGGGCTGGATGCACGACATGCTGCATTATATGCATCTGGACCCTATTCATCGCCGCTTTCACCAGAACGACATCACCTTCTCGCTGATGTATGCCTATTCCGAAAACTTCATCTTGCCGCTTTCTCACGATGAGGTGGTGCACATCAAAGGATCGATGATCAACAAGATGACGGGTGATCTGTGGCAGCGGTTCGCGAATCTGCGCGCGTTCTATGGATATATGTGGGGCCACCCGGGAAAAAAGCTCTTGTTTATGGGAGCCGAATTCGCCCAGTGGAGCGAGTGGAATTACAAAGAAAGCCTCGATTGGCACTTATTGCAGCCGCCAAGCGATCCGCGCCACGCCCAATTGCGCTCATTCGTGCGTGACCTGAATCATCTTTACACGCGGGAACCCGCGCTGAGCGAGCTAGATACGAGCCCGGAAGGGTTTTCCTGGATCGATTGCCATGATACCGAGAACAGCGTAATCTCATTTCAGCGTCGTGGAAAAAAAGAGGCGGATACGCTCGTATTTATATGTAATTTTACTCCGGTGGTGCGTTACGATTACAGGCTCGGCGTTCCACACGAGGGAGTCTATCGTGAAATACTCAATAGCGATACCACTCAGTATGGTGGCAGTGGAGTGGTAAATATGCAGCCAATGCTCAGCACGCCGGGAAACTGGCAGGAATGTTCGCACTCTATTCTGTTAACGCTGCCACCACTGGCAACTGTCGTATTGAAACGACAACCCGATGAATTGGAGGAGGGGAATAAGCAAAATGAGTCGTGATTTTAATTCTGAAAGAAAGAACCCATTGAATGGAAATAATGGCAATGGCCGGAGAAATAATGGCAGACCATTTCGCTATCGACATAACAAAGGACAACGCTCGACCACTGAAGATGAGCGATTATTGAGCCGCCCGGCGCAGCCGCTGATTAGCCCAAGCGAACCGCCTTCGCAAGAGGTTATCAAACAGCAGGAATATGCCCTTGACCGCGCGCTGCACTTTGACTTCACACATACCGATCCCTGGCGTGTCTTCCGTATCATGAGCGAGTTTGTCGATGGTTTCGATGAATTGTCTCAGCTGCCCCCATCGGTAGCTATCTTTGGCTCAGCGCGCACAAAGCCCGATGATCCCGCCTATGCAGCCGCGGTGGAGACGGCTCGTTTGCTGGCGAAGGCGGGCTTTGGCATTATCACGGGCGGTGGCCCTGGCATCATGGAAGCTGGCAATAAGGGGGCGCAGGAGGGTGACAATGTCTCGATTGGCTGTAACATCGAGCTGCCCTTCGAGCAGGGATCGAATGGCTACCTGGATATCTCGCTCGACTTCCGCTACTTTTTCGTGCGCAAGACCATGTTCGTTAAATACGCGGAGGCGTTCGTGATCTTCCCCGGCGGCTTTGGCACGATGGATGAACTGTTTGAAGCGTTGACGCTCATCCAGACGAAGAAAGTGAGTCACTTCCCCGTCATTCTCTATGATTCGAAGTTCTGGGGCGGGCTGATTAACTGGATCCGTGATGCCATGTTGTCCACCAACAAGGTCAGCCAGGAAGATGTCGGCCTGCTGATGCTCTCGGATAACCCCCAGGAGATTTGCAGGCTCGTGATTGAGGCTTACCAGGAGACTTATCGCCAGGAACGCACCAATCCGGTAAGCAATCGAGAACAGACCATTCGTTAAAAAGGATTTTCGCCATGCAAATAGGAGTCACTTTCCCACAGAACGAGATCGGCGCGGACCCCGCGGCCATTCGCGACTATGCGCAGGCTGCCGAGGGTCTGGGGTACAGCCACCTGTTGGCTTTTGACCACGTCCTGGGTGCGGACCCTGAGCACCGTCCCGGTTGGCAGGGCTATACCCACCGTAGCATGTTTCATGAGCCGTTCGTACTGTTTGGCTACCTGGCAGCCCTGACGCATCTGGAACTGGTCCCAGGAGTCATCATCCTGCCTCAGCGGCAGACGGTGCTCGTGGCCAAACAGGCAGCCGAAGTCGATATCCTCACCGGCGGCAAATTTCGCCTCGGTGTTGGTGTGGGCTGGAACCCGGTTGAGTACGAGGGGCTGGGCATGGACTTCCACACGCGCGGGCGCGCTGTCGAGGAGCAGATCGAGGTGTTGCGCCTCCTCTGGGGCCAGGAGGTCGTCACCTACACAGGTCGCTTCCATACCATTACCGAAGCCGGTCTCAATCCCCTGCCGGTGCGCCGCTCCATCCCTATCTGGCTGGGAGGGAGGGCGGATGCACTGCTGCGCCGGGTCGCGCGCTTGGCCGATGGCTGGTTCCCACAGGGCCGACCCGATGACAGCATGCGCGCAAGCCTCGAACGCCTGCGCAACTATATCCGCAAGGAGGGCCGCGACCCGGCCACCGTGGGCATCGAGGCGCGTATGAACGCGAGTGACGGTAATACCGACGAGTGGGTGCGCCAGACTGAGGAGTGGCGCAGGCTGGGGGCAACGCACATCAGCATTAACACGATGAACGCCGGGTTCAAGTCACCCACCGAGCATATCGATGCCATCCGCCGCTATAAAGAAGCGGTTGGCAAGTGAGCGTGCAGTGATCCCGGGAGGGAGGCTATCGAACAAAAAGGAGAAGGGGGGTAAGGTACTTGTCTGGTAGCGTGTTTCAAGAATTGAAGATGCGCGCCCAATTAGACCCTGTTGTACGTCGTAAGCTGGCCGCGTATCCACTACAGTTTTTAGCCAACTTTGACCTGAGTTTTGATGAGAAGCGACAGATCGTTTTGCCACATTTTAGCTGGATACTTGAGGGTATGCTTGCTGCTTTGCCGTTTCCCTCTACAGAAGACGCTTATGTGGTGTTGCAACAGCTCGGTATAAAAGTTATCATCAACCTGACAGGATATATTGACGATGCTCCTCTTATTTCAGCTTTTGACGTGTACCACATCCTCATAGCTAACCATAAAGAGTGGGGGCATAAACCGCCAACGCTACAACAGATGCATCAGGCCGTCTCAATTATTCAAGCTTCTTTGAAGAACAACCAGCCTGTTGTAGTTCACTGTCAGAGGGGGCTGGGGCGCACCGGATCTATCATAGCGGGTTTTCTCACAACATGCGGGTATACTGCGCAGGAGGCTATCGACTCTATCAGGACGTTGCGCCCGGGTTCTATTGAAACAGAGGAGCAAGAAGCGGTCATATTTGAATACGAGAATACCAGGATGAGAGGAGAAAGCTCATGGAATATCGCACGTTAGGCCGCACCGGCTGGAACATTTCAGAAATCGGCTTTGGCTCCTGGGGCATCGGTGGGAACGAATGGGGAGCAACAGACGACAGCGTCTCGCTGGCAGCCCTGAACCGTGCCATCGACCTGGGGGTGAACTTCATCGATACGGCAGATGTCTATGGCGATGGCCACTCCGAGCAGCTGATTGCCCAGGTGCGCAAGGCGCGCAGTGAGCAGCTCATCATTGCAACTAAGGCAGGGCGAAGGCTTAACCCGCACGTCGCGAGTGGTTATAACCGCGAGAACCTGACCAGCTTTGTCGAGCGCAGCCTGCGCAACCTGGAGACAGAGACCATTGACCTGCTCCAACTTCACACCCCGCCGTCAGAGGTCTACGATATGCCGGAGGTCTTCGGTATCCTCGATGATCTCGTGGTCCAGGGCTAGCTGCGCTTCTATGGCGTGAGTGTCGAGCGTGTGGACGAGGCTATGAAAGCTATCTCGTATCCCAACGTTCAGAGCGTGCAGATCATTTTCAACATGTTCCGCCTCAAGCCGTCCGAGAAGTTTTTCGCGGCCGCCCACGAACGCCGCGTCGGCATCCTGGCGCGGGTGCCACTGGCCAGCGGCTTGTTGACCGGCAAGATGCGCCCCGATACGCAGTTCTCCGCCAATGACCATCGCAATTTCAACCGTCACGGCGAGGCTTTCGACCAGGGAGAGACCTTCTCAGGCGTCGACTACGAGACGGGCCTACGCGCAGTCGAGGAACTGCGCCCGCTCGTGCCCCCGGGGGTGACTATGGCCCAGTTCGCGCTGCGCTGGATTCTGATGTTCCCGGAGATCACCACCACTATCCCCGGCGCCAAAAACCCGCGGCAGGCGGAGGATAATGTGCGCGCAGCTGATCTTCCACCGCTCAGCGATGAACAGATGCGCCGGGTGCGAGAGGTCTATGATCGGTATATTCGCGCGCAGGTGCAGCACCGATGGTAGAAGAGTGCCAGCGGGGAAGACAAAATACTCTGTTTGTAGGTGCCTGCGCACTTCTGCTGGTAGCAAGGAATTTCAAGCGACCTTTGCCTGTGGTTGGGGCCTATCTCACGGTTATCGGCCTGGGGGTCATTCTGAACCTCGCATTTGTGGGAATGTGGGGAAATGTGCTGTTCTATGTGCTCTTCGTCACTCTGTTCTATCGTTTTCCGCTTGTGTGGTCACTAC
>VBHV01000548.1:0-2205 GCA_005881995.1 Chloroflexota bacterium
GGAACGTTTCCCAGCTTTTCGCGCTGTGAACCTGGGGGCACAGGTGTCATGCGAGGCGCTGTTACGTAAGGCAGCAGCGGAGCAGGCCGAGGCTATTCTGGTGTCGCAGGTTGTGACACAGAAGAATGTGCACATGCATAATCTAACCAGATTAATCGAACTGGCAGAGGCGGAGGGAGTGCGTGATCGCTATCTCTTTATAGTGGGTGGACCGCGTATCTCACACGCTTTTGCCAAAGAGCTTGGTTATGATGCGGGCTTTGGGCCTGGTTCGAACGCAACGATGGTTGCCAGCTATATTGCTCAAGAATTGGTGGCACGGTTGGGTTAACCTCTCGTTATTTCCTCCTTTCATGCATCTCTGTAACGTTTCAGCGTACCGGAACGTGGTATCAGGTATAGACAGGATTTGCCTGATTGACACGTACCCAGCCTATATTCAGTTAGCGCAAAGGCAGCAGCCAGGTGGGTATGACAGAGAAGAAAGCACAAATGTATGGATGGGTTCCTTGCTTTACTGGTCGTTTTTGGAGCGTTAATTGCTCTAGGAACCGCCGTAAACATTTACCTGTTTAATTCAGGGGCTCTGGGAACACAGCGTTTTAGACGTTTCAGACGCAGGCGCACAGCTCGCTATCTACCAGTTGAGGCTGAGGTGCCCGTGGATGAAGACGAATATGATGCGCTGTAAGGTACGCCAACGCGTAGGGTCAATTGTAAGCCACTGAAGTGGTAAGTTTTACGGAGTAAACATTTCTAGAACGGGGCAATCGTTACGTGAAAGCAACGCGAACGCGGCTCGCAAGATGCGCGTCTGTAATTCGCTGTTGTTGGGTTCGCCGAGCGGGTAACCTAGCGGGTAAGGCACGAACAGGGCGCGCGGCGGACGAATTTTCTCGGTAATCTCGCGTAATAATGAGATTGAGACGGTCGTTATACCGGCATACTCAATGCGCTGTTGAATTAGTCCCACGGACTGGTTACACATGGGTCAGACAGGAGTGAGCAGGACGACATCGACATGATCCTCTCGAAGTCGATGGGCTACTTCTGGGGCTGAAACGGTCATAAGCTTCCTCGGGCCAACGATGGAACCCATAAAACTGTAGTGATGGGGGGCTATCGCGCCAATTTCTCCGCGCTGCTGCATTTCTCTCAACCGATCAAGCGGGAATGCCAGGTTCCTATCGCGCAGGATACCAGTCTGGTCGAATGACCAGCTGCGCTGATTCATTTCAAGCAGTTGTGGCGCGGTATCTGCGGGAAATTCGCGAAAGGAACTCTCGCCCATTTTGATGGTGACATCAAACGGAGGCTGGTCGGGCAGACTTAGTCCTGCCGTTGTGACAAGCGCAACTGTGCATGCAGATAGAGGTTTGTGCAGTGGCGTTACTGCGGTTGCCACCGGATCACCAGAGCGCGGGCTGTACTTGTGAAAAGGATATCCTTTGAGAAAGAGCCGCTCTACGAGGTCAACATCATCTAGTCGAGCCATATGCTTGCAACTGCCTCTGGTGGTGAAGTGGTTCCATTGCGAGCCAGGCGCCGCGCCCAGTAAAATGAAGCACGGTCATCGATGCGTATGAATTCATCTTTTGCCAGCACCAGTGGCTTCACGTCACTTGCCACTGTCCGCAGCCGTACCAATGGAGTGTTCCCTAACGTATCGAGTATTGAATCGCAATAGCGCATCTTCTCTTTTTTGCGAGCTGTGTTCTTATGCATACTCTAACCCTGTAGCTTACTCATAGCAGCAACTTCGTCGCTAAACACAGCATTATTCTACCATAATTGTAAAGCGCCTCTAATTACAAGAGTACCATGAAGCTGTCTCAAAATATAGAAGTGTGTTAATATGAACAGGGCGGTGTTTACACACTTCACAGGTAAAGCGAGGGGACTTCACGCCACTAAGAGAGTTGGACACCTGCTGTATTCTTGTTATAGAAGCAACCAGTTCATTTTGTGGGGAATTGAACGTATGAGGACTCATCCAACGCGCTTGCACTCTGCCAATTTTTGGATGAACTATTATTATACGCTGCTCCTGTTGTGTGTGCTGCTCCTGACTGGTTGCTCAAATTTACTCAATGGCGTTGCCGCGACGGATACCCCCGAACCAACTCCTACATTTGCCGGGCCATCACTGACCGGCAATCCGGAAAAGAGAGTTGATGGTCGTGCTGAGAACCCATTGATGGGCGA
>VBHV01000548.1:2269-3706 GCA_005881995.1 Chloroflexota bacterium
GAATCTGCAATACATGATCGCGCAGCAATATGTAGGGGGTTTCCTCTACCAGGCCGTCAATCATAATTTTAATGCGCCCTACAATGTGATCGGGAATGTGGCGAATTTTTCACGCCAGGCGATGAAGGATGCGAAAATTCCCCTGCTGATCGGCACCGACCAGGAAGGCGGCAATGTCAACCGTTTATTTACCTTTCATGGCAATCTGCCGTCGGCCGCGGAAATGGCTGCTACGGGGGATCCACGCATACCCTTTGCACAAGGAGCGCTGGCGGCAAAGTGGTTGTTGCAGCTGGGCATCAATGCCGACCTTGCGCCCGTAGTCGATGTGCAGAGCGCCAATCCGCCTGTACCTATACTGCAGACGCGCACGTTTGGAAGTGACCCGAGTGCGGTTGAGACCTACGCGGGTGCTTACTTGAATGGATTGCAGCAGAACAGCGTGATGGGCTGTCTCAAACATTTTCCTGGATTGGGCGCGATTACCTCTGACCCCCATACGGGGCTGCCAACGGTGAATAGAAGCCTCACGCAGTTAGAAACTGTTGACCTCGCGCCTTATAAACTCCTGATTCAGAAAGATCACCCCGCGATGATTATGGCGACGGATGTTGTGATGCCTGCCATTGATTCCAAACTTCCTGCCGAGCTTTCACCAACCGCCATCAATGGGCTGCTGCGCCAGCAGTTGGGTTTTAATGGGGTGGTCATCACCGATGGACTCTACATGGGCGGCATTCAGCAGAGCTGGTCTCTGGCCCAGGCGGCTGTCCTATCGATTATTGCGGGCGATGATCTTATAGAAGGCCCATATACGATCAGTCAGGTAGCAACGGTGATCGAGGCATTCAAGCAGGCAGTGCAGCAGGGACAGTTGACGATGGAGCGCATCGATCAATCGGTCGAACGCATCCTCCTCATGAAGATGCAGTATGGTATCATTTCAGCAGGAAACTGATTTTCTGCCTGGAGGTGCTACTTGACTCTGCGCGAACAAGAGGGATATATTCCCGTTGATGGCTATCGCGTCTGGTATCGTATCGTCGGTGGCGCTGGCGAGCGATACACGCCGCGTGGTGTTCTATGACCAGTTGGGGTGTGGTCGTTCCGATCACCCGGATGATCCCGCGCTTTGTTATGTCGCACGCTTCGCTGACGAACTGGAAACGGTACGCCGGGCATTGGGGCTTGATCGCGTGCACATCCTGGGTCAGTCGTGGGGAGGGATGCTCGCGCAGGAATACGCGCTGCGCCAGCCGCAGGGACTGGTGAGCCTGATCCTGGCTAATACCACTTCCAGTATACCGGTGTGGGTGGCCGAGGCGAACCGGTTGCGCGAGCAGTTGCCCCCGGAGGTCAACGCCACTTTACTGCGCCACGAGCAGGCGGGTACAACCGACAGCCAGGAGTACCAGGACGCGATGAATGTGTTCTATG
>VBHV01000549.1:0-2437 GCA_005881995.1 Chloroflexota bacterium
CGGGGGGCGCCCGCTTAGTTGAGATGAGTGAAGCTGATGTATGACCTTTTTCCATCTTCTTTCACTCCTCGAGTTGGGTTCTAAGGGTATGCTTGTAACTTTCGCTACCTTGTTTATAATTGGGTAGACGTATTGAAGGCGAGCATTGTGACCATGGAGAGAGGAAAGTTAAGGCATGGTTCCTGCAGCATTCGCAAATTTCTTTCTGGCCAGCACTGGCGCCGGCTGCCCTGATTGGTTTACACTGAACGGCCCAGAAAGCCCGGCGCTTTTCAAGCTGGGGATGAATGGGCCTTCCTTTTATGGAGCTTGGGCTGTGGTGGGGCATAGGTTGGATCATCCCAGGCTAGATAGGCATCAAGAGCACGTCGCATGATTTCAGCCATGGGCAAATCTTCCTCTTTGCTCCGCTTTTCCAGTTGCTTCCGTTGCCTATCCGTGATATAGAGATTGATACGCTCTTTTCTCATGATTTCCCTCTTGACGTACTTCCCTATTAGGGTGTATAATCAGTATAGCAGAGAAATGAAGGGAATGCAAGCAACATGCTGATCTACGAGTACAAACTGGATGGCACAAAGCAGCAATATAGCGCCATGGATGAAGCTATACGGGTAACACAATTCATCCGCAATAAGTGCTTGCGCCTCTGGATGGATGAACAAGGCATCTCTTAGAACGATTTGCAATGCTACTGTGCTGTGCTGGCAAGGGAGTTCCCATTTGCTGCCCGTCTCAACTCACAGGCCCGTCAAGCCAGTGCTGATCGTGCCTGGAATGCTATTTCTCGTTTCTATGACAACTGCAAACAGCATAAGCCAGGGAAGAAAGGCTATCCCCAATTTCAGCATGACAATAGAAGTGTTGAGTATAAACAAACAGGCTGGAAGATTGAGCCAGATGGGAAACATATCATCCTCACTGATGGCTGTAGTATTGGACGACTCCGGCTTGTAGGTAATCCTAAGCAGCAGATTGCAGCATTCCCTCTCAAGCAGATCAAGCGAGTCAGGATTGTGCATCGTGCTGATGGCTACTATTGCCAGTTCTCAGTACAGGCAGAACGTCAGGTAGAGCATATCCCTACTGGCAGCGTGGTAGGCATCGATATGGGCTTGAAAGTCTTCTATACTGACTCTAATGGAAATACCGTTGAGAACCCGCGCCACTATCGCAAAGCAGAAAAGAAGCTGAAACGCCTGCACCGTCGAGTCTCCAAGAAGCAAAAGAAGAGCAAGAACCGCAAGAAAGCCAGGAACCAATTAGCCAAAGCGTATCTGAAAGTGCAACGGCAGCGCGAAGACTTTGCGCGCAAAACGGCAAACACGCTTGTCTCATCTCACGATCTGATTGCCTATGAACACCTTCAGATACGCAACCTTGTGAAGAACCATAAACTTGCTAAGAGCATCCATGATGCAGCCTGGGGACAATTCCTCGGCTGGGTCAAGTCCTATGCTGTGATGCATGGGATAGAAGTGGTAGCAATTCCCTCACAATACACAAGCCAGGATTGTTCTGGCTGTGGGGAACGGGTACAGAAAACGCTCTCGACCAGGACACACATCTGTCCCAACTGTGGGCTTATTCTGGATCGAGATGAGAATGCCGCTCTCAACATCCTGGCAAAGGCATTAGACGGTACCGTAGGGCATACGGGAACCCATGAGCGCGTCTCATGAAACGCTTGGGGACAGGTGGCCTCCACCTCTCAGTTGTGAGACTGATGGGCGAGCCGCCTGGTGGAACCAAGAACCCCCGTCCATTTATGGCGGGGAGTGTCAGGTGACTACTTTTTTGACCAGTCGAGCATCGACGCGGCATCTTTCCCATGCCGCGTGGCCACGATCTCGGCCATAATCGCCAGCGCCATCTCTTCCGGCGATTCCGCGCCAATATTCAGCCCGATCGGCCCATGAATACGCCTCAATTGTTCATCCGTCAAGCCCTGTTTTTTCAGGCGTTCGTCGCGTTCTTCCTTCGTCTTGCGGCTGCCGATCGCGCCTATATAGCCTACATTGCGCGCAAGTACCAACTTCAAGGTAGGTTCATCGAACTTGGGGTCATGCGTCAAAACCGCTACCGAGGTCGATGGATACAAGTCCATCTGCTGGAGCACTTCATCTGGCCACGCCACAATCAATTCGTCGGCATGGGGGAAGCGTTCGCGCGTGGCAAACGCGGCGCGCGCGTCAATCACGACCACGCGGTAATTTAGCGTCTTAGCGAAGGTAGTCAGGGGAATAGCGATGTGCCCTGCCCCCACAATCACCAGCTCAGGTGGAGGCGGAAACCCCTCGATGAAGACATCAAAAGCCAGCGCGCCCGTCTCGCTCTCTACCGCGTAGGTGCGCGTGCGCGCATCCCCCGTCCAGATAGCCCGTTCAGCATCCTCGCTCACCAGCGTATCCAGCACCGCATTCCCCAGCGTCCCGCG
>VBHV01000549.1:2460-5462 GCA_005881995.1 Chloroflexota bacterium
ATGTAGGGGCGCAATTCATTGCGCCCTCATACCAATGCATCGGCTTCCCGTCAGGGCGCAATTCATTGCGCCCCTACATGCTACCAATCCAATCGCTCGACAAACACGTGGATGGTGCCGCCGCAGGCAAGGCCAATCTTCTCGAAATTTTCCTCTTCGCTGATACCAAATTCCAGCATCTGCGGCTCGCCCGTCTTGATCACCTCCATCGCCGTATGTACTACCGCCGGTTCGACACAACCCCCGCTCACAGAGCCAGACAGTTCACCTTTTTCGCTGACTGCCAGTTTCGCCCCCGCTCTACGCGGCGCGGAGCCATACATCCTCACCACAGTAGCAATGGCGACACGTTCGCCATGGTCGCGCCAGCGTTCCACATCGGGAAGAATATCTCGCATCGAAAACCTCCATTCAAGTACTTACCAGGGCAACTCTTGCGGTTGCCCTGGCACATGGTAATTCCTCTGGCTCGAATACCCCTTGCTCCACGCGGCAACGGCTTTGCGCCTGGCCGCGGCGTTGCGCACCGGGCGGCTATCATCGATGGTCGCCAGGAGATTGCCCAGATTTATCAGGCTATCAAGGTTATGCGCCGGTAAAAAATTGTCGATATACGGTAACGCCGTCTTCATACCAATCGTCAAAGGGCGATAGTCGGGCGAACCCAGGAGTGGATTCAGCCAGATGAGGCGATGACAACTGTGCTGCAAACGGTCCATCTCCGCTTCCAGGGTGCTGGCATCGCCGCGATCCCAGCCATCGCTGATGATCAGCACTACCGCGCCTCGGCCCAGCACGCGCTTCGCCCACTTCTGGTTAAAGAAGTGCAGCGCGTCGCCAATGCGCGTTCCGCCCGACCAGTCCTGCACCGTTTTGGATACATCGCGTACGGCATCATCCACGTCGCGCTTTCTCAACTGGCGCGTGATGCGTGTCAGCCGCGTACCAAAGACAAACGCCTCGACGTTGAGCAAGCCGTTCGAGATGGTATGAATGAAATGCAACAATAAGCGCGAGTAGAGGCTCATCGAGCCGCTGATATCGCAGATGATGACCAGCGGGCGCGGCTTAAATTTCGTTTCGCGCCAGGTCAACTCAAGCAGTTCAGCTCCATATTTTAAATTCCGGCGCACCATACGGCGCATATCTGGATACGAGCCGCGTCTCGCAGGTCTTTTGCGGCGGGTCGGGCGCATTCCCAGGTGCCAGCGCATCTCAGCCATCAGTTTTTTGGCATCCTGCACTTCATCCCAGGTGAACGACTCGAAATCCTTTTTCCGCAGCGCCTCAATCGCGCTGTAGGCCAACCCCTGCGGCGTGGAGGTATCGTCCTCCATCTGTTCGTCGGAGCGCTCATCGGCTTTTCGCCTGCGTTCGCTGTCGCGCATCTCAGGGCGCAGGTCCTTGCGCTGCTCCTGTGGGGCATTCAAATGTTCCGCCAGGCGTTTGCGTTCAGATGGAGGCAGGCGCATGGACTTCTCGTCGCGTTTGGCCGCACCCGGAGCATCCGCTTTCTTCTTCCCTATCTGATTGCGCATATACCAGTAGTAGAGGTACATCTGGTCAAAGACCGCCTCCTGCTCGTGTTTCGCCAGCAGGCTACATTTGAGCGTATTATGACCTACATCGATACCCACCTCCCACAGGATGCGCCCAAATTCCGTCAGGCGATACAGCAGGCGCTCACCACGCTCAAGCTCCTGGGGTCTCAGAGGGTCCAGGGCGAAGTAATCGCCATTTTCCTGGGGTAACGCGTTCATCAGGAGACTCCCTGGGCCTTCTTTATCATGCGCGTAAATTCGCTGCCGCCGACCTTCAGCACATCATCCTGGTACTTGAGCAACGCGCCCAGCGTATCGCGCACAGGCCCCTCGACCAGCTCCATCTGATTGAGCGCGAGCAACGAACTGATCCAGTCGAGCGTCTCCGCGATACCGGGAACCTTGAACAGGTCCGCGCTGCGCAGTTCACGCACAAAGGCGCACACCTGCCTGGCCAGCCGCTCCGGCACTTCAGGCATACGCGCCAGCACAATCTGATACTCTTTCTCCAGCGTGGGAAAATCGATCCAGTAATAGAGGCAGCGGCGGCGCAGCGCGTCATGAATTTCGCGCGTGCGGTTCGACGTAATGATCACGACGGGCGTCTCTTTAGCCTGGATTGTGCCAATTTCAGGGATCGTAATCTGGAAATCCGAGAGCAATTCGAGCAGGTACGCCTCAAACTCTTCATCGCTGCGATCCAGTTCGTCGATCAGCAGCACCGGCGCCTGCGTATTTGCCGGGTCGATGGCCTGCAAGAGCGGGCGCTGAATCAGAAAATCAGGCCCAAAAATCTCCTTGAGTTCCTCCGTGCGAGTGGCCCCGCCCGCTTCCATCAGGCGAATATGCAGCATCTGGCGCGTATAATTCCACTCGTACACCGCGGTGCTGACATCGATCCCCTCGTAGCACTGCAAACGGATCAACCTCGTGCCAAGTACAGCAGAGAGCACCTTCGCGACTTCGGTTTTCCCTACCCCCGGCTCGCCCTCCAACAACAGCGGCTTCCGCCTCTTCAGCGCCAGGAACACTGTTGTTGCCAGGCTGCGGTCAGCTATATAATTCTGGGCAAACATCGCCCGTTGCACGTCTTCAATAGTATTTAAAGCATCCTGGTCCAACAAAGACCTCCAATAGAAAAAAACTAGCGCTTTGCAGCAAAAAAGTAAGTTACTAGTATTCTATGCTAAATTTAGGGAAGTTAGCAAGTGAGAGCAGGCAACCTTTGCTAGCATATTGCCCCATTTTCTGGTATGCTTCTTGCAGAGTTCAACCCTACCCAGGGTTATAGGGAGTATGCGATGCCAAATCTCGTCGCGCGCATCAAGGCATTTAATCAGGGCCGCGACCCGCAGCTGATACAATTGAAGTATAAAGCCATGCGACCGGATGTGTTTGCCTTCTATCGCGGCACCTGTCACCTCTTCTATGAAAACTGGCCCGCCAATACATCGTTAGATA
>VBHV01000550.1 GCA_005881995.1 Chloroflexota bacterium
GAAGGCAGAGGGTACTGGAGAATTATACGCAGGAAAAGATTGCCAGACAGACGTACGAGGCGTACTTGGAAATGCTGTCCTGATCTCACTGTAGGGACAAGGAGTGGAGTGGGGCGGATGTGGAGGCCTTGTGCTTGTCCCTGTTGGGATGGTGATTCCGCCGGGTATCTAGAGTGCCCATATGTTGACGCCCCAACAGGACGAGGGACAAGCACAAGGCCCCCACTCCACGCCGCTCCACTCCTTGTCCCTACTAACACGGCACTTCTAGCAGGTGTCGTGTTCCACAACATGTTGTACTATATGATAGCATGAGATGTAGAATACATCGGAGATAGTCATGGACGAAATACAACACGAACCATCAAGCATCTTGAAATGGTTCGGCTCGGTAACACCCCTAAACATGCCAGAGAACTTCGAACGTATTCGCCGATTATTCGAAGAAGCAGTTGCCGAGGAAGTCACGTCCGAATTTGACGATGATAAATACGAGGAGAAGCAATGACCACTACAACCAATGTTGACTTAATACCACGCGACATCTTATTTGGCAATCCCGTCAAGACCAGCCCACAGGTTTCGCCGGACGGCAGGCGGATGGCCTATCTTGCCCCGGTGAACAACGTCTTGAATGTCTGGGTGGGAACGATTGGGCAGGATGATTACCGATCCGTCACCAATGATGTAGAACGCGGCATCCGTTTTTACGCCTGGGCCGCCGATAACAAACACATCCTGTACTTGCAGGATGTGGGCGGCAACGAGAACTGGCGGCTCTACGCCACCAACCTGGAAAGCCAGGAAACACGAGACCTGACGCCCTTTGAGAATGTGCAGGCGCGGGTGATCGACCGGGATAAGCATTTCCCGAACGAGTTGCTCATCGGGATGAATAAAGACAACCCGCAGGTGCATGATGTCTACCATCTTGACCTGGCTTCAGGCGAACTGACGCTGGTCACAAAGAATCCGGGCAACATCGTTGGCTGGGTCACGGATGCCAACTTCAAGGTGCGCTGCGCGCTGGCTATGGCTACCGATGGCAGCCTGCATTTGCAAGTGCGCCAAAACGAGGAGTCCGAGTGGACTGAAATCGTTACCTGGGGGCCTGAAGATAACCAGACCAGTGGCCCCGTTGGCTTTACTCTGGATGGGCAATCTATCTACCTGCAAGATTCACGCGATTACAACGCGGGCCGCCTGGTCAAAATGGACATTGCTACAGGCGCAATCACCGTGATTGCGGAAGACCCGGAGTATGACGTGGCAAGCACAATGATCCATCCCGATACACGCGAAATCCAGGCTGTCGCCTTTGATCGAGATCGCCTCGAGTGGAGCGTCTTAGACGATTCGATCAAAGCCGATTTTGAGTACATTCGCAGCCTGCACCGGGGAGACTTCTCCATTAACAGCCGTGACGATGCCGACGCCACCTGGATTGTGGCCTTTACCGTCGATAACGGCCCCGTCCCTTTCTATGCCTATGACTGTAAAACGCGCACGGCCACCTTCCTCTTCGACAATCAGCCCGCGTTGAACGAGTATACACTGGCGACTATGGAACCCTTCTCATTCTGCCGATGGTGTTGAACGTACACGGCGGTCCCTGGGCGAGAGATGACTGGGGGTATCGCCCCGATGTGCAGTGGTTCGCCAATCGCGGCTACGCCTGCCTGCAGGTCAATTATCGCGGCTCCACGGGCTATGGAAAAGCCTTTATGAATGCAGGCAATAAAGAATGGGGAGGGAAGATGCACGATGATCTGGTGGATGCCGTCAACTGGGCCGTCGAACGCGGCATCGCCGATCCAAAGAAAGTGTCTATCTTCGGCGGCTCCTATGGTGGCTACGCCGCGCTGGTAGGCGCAACCTTCACCCCAGACGTCTTCTGCTGTGCGGTGGACATAGTCGGTCCCAGCAATATTATCACGTTGATCCAGACGATTCCACCTTATTGGGCACCCCTGGTCTCCATCTTTCACCAGCGCGTGGGCGATCCCAGCACGGAAGAGGAGTTCTTGAAGTCGCGTTCGCCGCTCTTCAAAGTAGACCAGATCAAGATTCCCATGCTGATCGGACAGGGGGCAAACGATCCCCGCGTCAAACAGGCCGAATCTGAACAGATCGTCGAGGCCATGAAGAGCAAGGGCATTCCTTATGAATACATGCTCTTCCCCGATGAAGGACATGGGTTTGCCAAGCCGGAGAACCGTCTGAAGTTTTATGCTGCGGCTGAGAGATTTCTAGCGAAGTATATGGGGGGTCGGTACGAGGAGTAGGTTAATTCAACCACCCCGGCACATCCACAATCGAGGGCAGAATCGCATCGGGCTTAATACGCTTCAGCTGTGGCGAACTGGCATTGTGCTTGCCGGTGCAGACCAGCACACCGCGTAGACCAGCCTGCTGCGCTCCTCCAATATCGTTCTCGATATCATCGCCCACCATCACGGCTTCGTGGGCTGGGACACCGATTGATTGTAGGGCTTGCTCGAAGAAGGCGCGGTCG
The DNA here is from genome assembly GCA_005881995.1 of Chloroflexota bacterium. The sequence goes on from VBHV01000550.1 coordinate 2,516, forward strand.
GGCTTGCCCAAAATGATCGCCTGCTTTCCGGTGGCTATCTCTAAGGCGCGCACATACGCGCCACTGTCCAATTGCAAACCCTCTGTAGTGCGCCAGTATAGATTGGCATGGGTTGCCAATAGTACTGCTCCATCCATCAGCATACGGAAAGCAGAGTTCATGGCTTCATAGGTCAGCAATTCTTCAGCGCCACCGATCGCTACAATATCAGCGTGGTCATCCACCAGTTCAATGCCTGAGAAATCATCGGCGGTGTTGCCTTTCGTTAACAACCAGCAGCGCTTGCCCGGGTAATGCTGTCGTATGTAGTTGGCAGTCGCTACTGGCGCTGTCATTACCCGTTCTTCGGGTAGAGGGAGGCCAATGGCATGCAATTTTTGTACCAGGGAGGCACGCGAACTGGTCGTCGTATTGGTCACAAAACAGGTTTGATATCCCTGTTGCTCTAACCAGTGCAATGTTTCAGCTGCGCCCCGAATCGGCTGCAAACTGACGTGTAGAACTCCATCAATATCGAGGAGTACGCCGCGAATAGCAGACATAGTTATGCTCCATCATTTTTTGCGCTTTCCCTGTTTCTCATGCTCACAGTATACCAAATAATGCTATATTTGCCGTTGTAGTTGCATATATGTCTTTCTTGCTGCGTAGGATACTCTACCCATAGCATGACTTATCGCTCATCTAGTCCGTTTCAACATCAGGATGAGTCACAGTGCAATGTATGGCATAGCAATGACATTCAATCCCGAATGATGTATAATAGCCGCGAAGAGTAGCCTTTTAGGAGGAGCAATCGCATGAGCGGTGACATGGTAGGACGTGTCATCAAGGGACGGTATAAACTCATTGACGAGTTAGGGCGGGGCAGTTTTGCCACCGTCTATATTGCGCGTGACACCAAAACGAATCGCATCTACGCGATGAAAGTCATGCACTTTGAACTCTCGGAAGATGGTGATCTACTCGCGCGTTTCAACCGAGAGGCGCATATCCTCTTGACCCTCAGCGACCCCCATATCGTGCGCATCTTCGAAAAAGAAGATGAAAACGATTTACACTACATCCTGATGGATTACATCGACGGCCAGAACTTGAAGTATCATACTCTCACACATGGCCAGATGGAAGCGGCGCGCGCGTTGGATTATGCACATCAGATCGCGGAAGGGCTTGATACAGCTTATAAGCATGGGGTCGTCCATCGTGATATAAAGCCGCAGAATATCGTAATCAATAGTAAGGATGTGGTGAAAATCACCGATTTCGGCCTGGCGCGTAGTCGA
>VBHV01000551.1 GCA_005881995.1 Chloroflexota bacterium
CATGGTGCAGCAACTCAAAGGCATCATCGTGGGTGTGGTTGAGAACATGGCGTACTTTGAAGCGCCCACCGGGGAATGCTACGAGATATTCGGCCCCAGCAATGGTCCGGAACTGGTGGATATGACGGGCGCGCCCTTGCTGGCGCAGCTGCCCATTGACCCCATGTTAACTACGCTCTGCGATGCGGGCCGCGTCGAAGAATATCACGGAGCAGCATACGAGCTGCTGGCAGGCAACTTTATCAATACATTGAAGATCAAACGCTAACAAGCCCAAACGGGAACTTGAAAAGCGGGGGTCAAAGAAGTAGCTACCTTCTTTGACCCCCGCTTTTCAAGTTCATTTACTGCGCGTTGAAATGATTTTTATGATAATAAACCATGCCTTTGCCAACCACCTTTACAGGCTGGAGTTCTTTAAGCATGATCGCCTCGCCGCATTTGGCGCAAATGCGGCTGGTCATGTGGTTGACCTCTTCGCGATTTGCCAGCGATGCGCGCGCCGTTTTTGAAAGTTCACCCTTTTTCGGCATTGATTCTAGACCCCTTTCGCCTATCGTCTGTTTATCTAAACGCTTATGATCCCTACTAATAATGCGTAGCAAACACAACAGGCATGCCCGCATCTTGTCGAGGAGTAGTATATCATAAGAGGTTATCCGCTGTCTATGTTAGACAACACCCTATAGCCAGGAAATATTCCCCATGTTCATTTCCCCCATTGCAGCCAGAGCAGGGCATTGTACATCTGTGTCTCCCACAGCTTCCATGAATGATACCCGTTTTGCAGATCAAACTGGTACGGGATGTGCAGCGCCGCCAGTTCCTGCCCGAATTGCAATGTATCGCTATAATACGGTTGATCTTTGCTGCCTGCGCCCAGGTAGTATTGGATCGACCAGGCGGGTTTATCCGTAGGCAGCACATCGGCAGGGCTGTTCTGGCGAATGTAGTTTGAATTACTGCCCCAGATGCTGCCTTCGGCGCGGTAGTATCCTCCAAGCGAGATTACGAAACCAAAAACGTCGGGATGATGGAGGGCGATGTTGGTTGCGCCAAACCCGCCCATCGAGAGACCTCCAATCGCCCTGTATGTCTTATCAGGAAGCGTGCGATACTTAGAATCGACGTACTTCACGAGGTCTACGACCACATAGGTTTCTATACGCTGGCGTTGATCCAAGCTGTTTCCCCATTCGCTGGTTGCGCCGGGGCGCCCATTGCCATCGGGCAGGATCATGATAAGTTCCGGTATCTTGCCAAGCGCGATCAAGGTGTCGGCGGACTGGTCGGCCTTACCCGCGGTAAACCAGTCCCTATCTCCACCCGGTGAACCGTGCAGCAGGTAGAGCGTTGGATAGCGTTTATTCTGCCCCTGGGGCGTATTATAGGATGGCGGCAGGTAGACCGAAAACTCGCGTTTCTGACCGCC
>VBHV01000625.1 GCA_005881995.1 Chloroflexota bacterium
GTCGCGCTGGTGCTTGGTCTGGCTTGGGGCCTGCTCATTGCTCGTGGAGGCACGCGCCCGGTGACAGACCGTGGCCGCTCACGCGAAGCAGGCGAGAGTGCCAATTGATAGTGGAAATGTCGTTCCATAAGTAAGAAGGAGGTGTGTCGATGCAATACGAACGTAGATGGTTGGCGGTCGTCGCCCTTGGCCTCTCACTCTTCCTTTCCGCCCTGGATGCGACCATTGTCGCGCTGGCGTTGCCGCCGATCGCCCAGCATTTTCAGCTCTCCGATAGCCTGGCGTCCGCTGTCACCTTGAGCTATGCCATCCCCCTGACCGTGCTCATTCTCCCTGCTGGAGATCTGGTCAGTCGTTTCCGCACCCTCCCGACCTTCCTGATCTCGGTGGTGGGCTTCGGCCTGGGCAGTCTCATCTGCGGCCTGGCACCGAACTTCGCGCTGCTGGTCGCAGGCCGTGTCATGCAGGGGTGCTTCGGCGCGGTGATTGGAACACAGGCCATCGCGGTAGCCGCGGCCGTCGTCTCACCCGGCGAGCGCGGGCGCGCCATGGGCCTCGTCGGCGCGCTCGCCCCTCTGGGAGGCGTCGCGGGACCAGGTATCGGCGGCCTGCTCCTGGCACGCTTTGGCTGGTCCTCCATCTTCTTCGTAAATGTGCCGTTCTGCCTGCTGGCAGCTCTGCTGGGGATCTTCAGCTTGCGCGGCGTGCGCCTGGGAGATCGGCAATTCAGTGCCTATTATCAGATGGCAGGCTTGCTGCGTCGTCCGCCTTTCTTGTGGGGACTCCTGGCGTTTTTCAGCAGCGTAACGGTCGCTGGTGCCCTCTACTACCTCTTACCCTTTGACCTGAGCGCGGTGCAGCGCATCGCCCCGGCACACGCCGGTGTCATCCTGCTCTGTGTCCCACTGGGGATGGGGATAATGGGCATTCTGAGTGGTTATCTGACAGATCGCTATGGAGCACGCCTGTTCATGCTGACAGGTTCGGGCCTGCTGCTGATCGGCTTGATCGCACTCACCTTGATTGTCCAGTCCCCAACAGCCGAACTCGATCTGGCCTGGCGACTGCTGCTGGTTGGTATTGGTATTGGCCTGTTTACCAGCCCTAACCAGACGCGTCTCATGAGCGTTGGTGCGCGGGAAGCGATGGGAGCCGCCAGCGCGCTCTCCAATCTGGTGAGTCGCCTGGGCTCGGTCTGCGGCCCGTTGGGGGTGGGTCTCGTCTGGACCTTCCTCGCCAGCTTCTCGGCCCAGATGGGTGTGGGGATGCTGATCATAGACGGGTTCGCCGTACTGAATCTGCTTTTTGCCTGGGTGTCGGCTTTCATCCCCTTGACAAATCCTCCTTCACACGCTACGATTTAATTAATCGGTCAGTCAAATATCCTACATACAAAGGAATTTCGTCAGAGGCGCCGCTGTGACGCGAACGACTGTGCAGTAGCGGAGCAGCGCTTCCGTCGTGGCTTCTGGAAAGGCAGCAGATCAACACATGAGCAAAGACAATAAGCGCTTGCGAACCTTTGTCAAGCATTTCGTCAATCCACTCTTGCGCAACTTTGCCCACGCTTCCCGTGGCCCGTTCGCGCTTTTGCGCCACGTTGGCCGCCGCAGCGGGAAAACGTATGAGACACCGATCATGGTCTGGCCCGTGGAAGATGGTTTTGTGATTGCGTTGACCTATGGCCCACACGTTGATTGGCTTCGCAATCTTCAGGCTGTCGGCCATGGAAGCCTGCTCTGGCACAAACAGGAATATATCATCCAGAAGCCGGAATTCATTGACGCGAAGACAGCCCTGCCAGCACTTCCTCCATTTATCAAACAAATATTACGGCTACATGGCGTTCAGGATTTTGTGAAACTATCCAGCCAGCCAGTATCCTAAAAAGAAAATAATGTAGGGACGCGATTTATCGCGTCCCCCTGGGCGCACCTTGAACCGGGGCCTGGACGCAATCAATCGCGTCCCTACATACCCTCTTCATTTATTCTTATTGCCAAAGTCGCGCAGCAGCCTGGCGTACCAGTGGCCACTCTCTTTGATCACACGGCGCTGCGTAGGATAGTCGATATAGATTATCCCAAAGCGCTTGGTGTAGCCCTCGGCCCACTCAAAATTGTCCATCAGCGACCAGACAAAGTAGCCGCGCAGTGGAGCTCCTTGCTCTATGGCTTCGGCGCAGGCTGTGATATGCGAGCGCAGATAGTCGACGCGCTGCGGATCGCTGACCGTGTCGCCGCCATCCCAGGCATCGGGGAAGGCCGCGCCGTTCTCGGTCACATAGAGATTGCCTACCGGATAGTTGCGTCCCACGTCGACCAGTAGATCGCGCAGACCGCGCGGATAGATCTCCCAGCCCATATCGGTATAGCAGGCATTGGGCACGGGCGAGACAGTTTCAAAGCGATCGGCCAGCGGCTGCGGCTGCGCGCCGCGAATCAGGATGCGCGAGTAGGTATTCACGCCCAGAAAGTCCAGCGGAGCTGCGATAATCGCCAGGTCGCCCTCCTGAATAGGTGGCTGATTGAGTGCCAGCTGCTCAAAGAACCGTTCGGGATAGGCACCGCGATAGATCGGATCAAGAAACCAGCCGTTGCTAAAGGTATTGGCCATTTCCATATCGCGCGCTGTCTCAGCTCGCTCGTCGGCACCATAGACCTGGTTCAGGGAAAGGGTAATTCCCACCTGCGCGCCGCCCGCCAGGTTAGCACGCATTCGTGGTACGGCCAGGCCGTGTCCCAACAGGAGATGATGAGCCGCGTCGATCGCCGCCTGGCGATCACGCAGGCCAGGTGCATGCACACCGATCCCGTAGCCCAGGTACGCACTACACCATGGCTCGTTGAGCGTAATCCAGCTCGTGACGCGGTCTCCCAGGCGCCGGGTCACGAGTTCGGCATAATCGGCGAAGGCATAGGCGGTAGTGCGACTGAGCCAGCCACCGGCCTGCTCCAGCGGCGAAGGGAGATCCCAGTGATAGAGTGTTGCAAAGGGCTGGATGCCTTTCGCCAACAGCGTGTCCACCAGGCGATCATAGAAATCCAGGCCGGCCGGGTTGATGGTGCCGCGCCCCTCGGGCAGGATGCGCGGCCAGGCAATCGAGAAACGATATGCACCCAGGCCAAGCTGTACCATCAGGTTGGTATCTTCCTCAACCCGGTGGTAGTGGTCGGCTGCTATCTCCCCACTCTGGCCTTGATAGGTCTTGCCTGGTGTGGCCGCGAAATCGTCCCAGATGCTGGTACCCCGGCCATCCTCGCGGGCTGCACCCTCGATCTGATAAGAGGCCGTGGCCGCGCCCCAGAGGAAATGCGCGGGGAATCTCCCTGCCAGGTCGGTCTCAACCTGAGTCTGGATAGGCGTTTTGGGAATAATGCTCATCTGTTCTCCTATTCGTTGTGAAGTGATACCTTGTTAAAAAGTAGTTACATTTTAGCTGGCCTGTGTCTCTCGTCTACGAAAAACGGGGAAGCGCGAGATACGCTTGATCAGCCTGGTCTCGGCGCGCAGGCGCGGATTGGCCACCTCGTCGATGCCAAAGTTGATCAGAGCCAGTCCAGCACCCAACAGGGCAATAGACATGCCAGGCGCCACATACCACCACCAGGCTCCCAGTAAGAGTGCGTCGTTATTCTGTGCCCAGTAGAACATCGTGCCCCAGTCGATTACACCGACATCTCCCAGGCCGAGAAACTCCAGGCCGGCTGCGGCCAGAATGACATAGATCGCCGTGCCCACAAAGCCCGCGGCCACAATCGCGATTTCATTGGGAAAGATCTCAAAGAAGATAATCCGCCAGGCCGACTCGCCGTTGGAGCGGGCGGCATCAACAAAATCGCGGTGGCGCATCGAAAGCGTCTGGGCACGCAGCACACGGGCCTGATAGGCCCAGCTTGTCAGCGCGATGACCAGAGCCACGGTGAGCGGCCCTTTCGACGGCAGGTAAGCCGCCAGGACTACCGCCAGGGGAAAGCCCGGCAGGACCAGAAAGACATTGATCAGCAGGGTCAGTGCATCATCGACAAAGCCGCCCCGATAGCCCGCGATCAGGCCCACAATTACCGAGAGCGCCGTCACCAGCAGACCGGTGGCAAAGCCCCAGAGAATCGAGACACGCGTGCCAACGACAAGCTGGCTAAAGATATCCTGCCCCGTCTGGGTCGTGCCCAGCCAGTGAGCCGCTGAAGGTGGGACCAGCACATCATTCGAGAACGCGCTGGGATCGGTATGGATAAATAGCGGGCCGATCAGCGCCACCAGAACAAAAAAGAGCACAATACAGATGCCAATCGTTGCTTTGCGATTGAGGGTAAAGATGCGCCACAGGATATGCAGACGACTGACCAGCGGCGACGAGCTCCTCCACTGCACGGGTGCCTTCCCCTTCTCAGACTGTTCTCCTGAGGAGGGTACAACGCTCTCTACAAGCGAGGGACAAACCGCGGACATAAACCAGGTCAGCAATAAAATTGGCACCCAGCACGGCCAGAGCGATTAGCAGGAAAATCCCCTGCAGGAGCGGATAGTCGGAATTTTGCGCCGCTTGCAGCAGGGCAAAACCAATGCCAGGATAGGAGAAGACGACCTCGGTCAACAGCGCGCCGCCGACGACAAAGCCCAGAGAAAGGGCAAAGCCGGTCACATTGGGTAGAATAGCATTGCGGGCTGCATAGGCGAACATGACCCGGCGCTCGCTCAGTCCCTTGGCCTCGGCCAGCAGCACATAGTCCTCGGTCAGGGTGGTAATCATCGCGTTGCGCATCCCCAGCATCCAGCCGGCGATCGAGGCCAGCACAATCGTAAAGGCCGGAAGTAGAGCATGATTAAGCGCGCTAAGCAGAAAATCCGTATTCCAGCCAACTGTTGTGGAGGTATCATAGCCTCCGTTGAGCGGGAACCAGTTAAGCGTATAAGCGAGTATATAGAGCGCGATCAGCGCCAACCAGAAGTACGGAATGGCCGAGAAAAAAGTTAGAAGAGGTGGAAGAATGCCATCAATGAAGGAGCCGCGCTTCCAGGCGATCAGTACGCCGATCAGTGAGCCCAACGTAAAGCTAATTAACACTGACGTGCCGACCAGGGTCAGTGTCCAGGGAAGTTCCTGGACGAGCACCGTCAGGACAGGCGTTGGAAAATAGGTGAAAGACGTTCCCATATCGCCATGAACCAGGTTGTTCAGATATTGAAAATACTGCATCCAGAGCGGGTCGTGAGAGATGCCAAACTGCAGCTCGAGCGAATGGATGGCCTGGGGAGTCATACGTCCCTGGAAACGTGCCATGAGCGCGCCTGCAGGATCGCCCGGCGCCAGGCGCGGGATAATAAAATTAATCGTAATCGAGGCCCAGAGAGCCACCAGATAGAAGCCAATACGGCGTAGCAGGTGCTTCACCTGTATACTCCTTCCAGCGCTGCATGGTCCAGCATCAACGGGTGTTGGCCATGCCTCGGGTTGTCTTTTCTCAAGGCAGCGTGCCCGGTCCACGAGTCACGCTGTGCTGTTCAGAGAATAAAGGGATGGAAGCGTCAGCTGACGCTTCCATCCCCCAGGAGGCATCAAGCGGCGGGTTTCAGATTGAGAGCCACCACTTCCGCGTCTGGGAAATCGAAAGGCGCCGGAGAGGCATAGGCGTTATTCGTGTCGGGCCAACCCGTAAAATTACGGGTGCTATACTCGTACCAGGTCGCGCCATACACCAGAGGAATGCTGGGCAGTTGCTCCACCATGATCTGCTGCAGGCCGTTGAGGGCCTGTTGTTGCAGCGAGGAGTCGGTGGTGGTGGCATACTGAGCCAGTAGCTTGTCAGCATTGGGGTCTATCCAACGCTCAAAGTTCGAGCTGGCCTGCTTGCCAATGGCTGCGCTGTTTGTGCTGTTCAACAGCGAATTGTACAGGTAGAACGGCGTCGGACCGGGATTGGTCCAGGAGATGGCCATATCGAAGGTGCCCATCTGCAGCGCGCTAAAGTACGAGTTAAAGGAGATCGCGTTCACCGTAGCATTGATACCGATCGCTTTCAGGTTCGATGCGATAATCTGATCGGCCGTTACCCAGTCGGTCCAGCCGGTTACGACATCGATCTCCGTCGGAACCCTTGGTAAATCCCGCGCTCTGCAGCAACTGGTCGGACTTCGTGGGATTGAGCGAGAACGAACTATTCGCGTACGCAGAGTTCAGATTGCTCTGGTTGGCAGGGAGCAGCAGGCCGGTTGGGCTGGAAACTGGCTCATAGCCACTCTCAGCGATCTTATAGATCTTGTCGCGATCGATCGCATTGCTAATCGCCTGGCGCACAGCGAGCTGGTTGAATGGAGCTTTGGCCGTGTTCAGGTAGAGCATGACGATATTGCGGTTCGGGAACCAGTAGTGGTTGTGAGCCGGATCTTTGGAAACGTAGGTCTGCTCGATATTGGGTGTAAAGAGGCCCGTCCAGTCGACACTTCCGCGTTGGAGCAACAGTTCGGCACTCGTGTTCGAATCGAAAGCGGGATAGTGAATCTCGTCGACCGCGGGTTTGCCTGGCTGCCAGTAGCTGGGATTTTTCTTTAAATCGATCAACTGAGGTGTGAACGATTTGAGCACAAAGGGACCGGTACCAATAGGATTGTCATCGGCAAATTTGGTCGGATCGCCCACGCTGGCGTACTCGTGCTTGGAGACAATCCAGGTCTGGCCGGCCAGGTACCAGAGGACGGGCGTGTAGGGAGCATTCAGGGTAACCACAACCGTGTTGTTATCAGGTGCCTGCACATTCTGAAGATATTGCCAGAGGCCGTTGGTGTCAGCCGTCGGATACTGTTTGAGCATATCCAGGGTAAAGACTACATCGGCAGAGGTAAAGGGCTGGCCATCGGACCATTTGACATCCGTGCGCAGTTGGAACGTCAGGGTTTTCGCGCCATTAGAAAAAGCATAACTCTGGGCGAGCCAGGGCTTGACCTCGCTGTTCATGCGGTTAAAGAACAGCAGCGTCTCGTAAATCATGCCCTGGGAGCCATAGTTGGCGCTCGAGGAATACGGACTAAAGCCATTGGTAAAATCGCCTTTGGGGCTGGGGACAATAGTCAGCACATTGCTTGTGGATTTCGAGGTAGTTGAGCTTCCCTGGCCGCAGGCAGCCAGCACAATGAGTAAAAGCGCCAGCAGGGAGAAGACAACTGTCTTCGTTTGGATCTTCGTCTTCCCAAGCGAATGAGCAAGGTTTGAAAACATGGAAAACCTCCTCGCAAAAAATAAATCAGGCACTGGTCTCAAAACAAGGGTCGTCACTGAACCAAATTTTTTTGTCGCTTCGTGTGTTTATTTCTCTTAGTACCTCCTGTTTCTCTGCCCGGGCAGCCGGGCGCTTGCTGTTGAGCCGAGGTGCCCCGCGAGGGACAGGCCCAGAGTTTGGCTAAAAGGAGAGTTTTCGATACTTTAAGAAATCGTTATCAGTCCCATCAGTATAAATATACTGATTTTGTGCTGGGTTGTCAAGGTTAATTTGGCAATTTGCCCACTTTTTTGCAGTATCGCCGGAAATAGATCGATAAAGGGCGGTACTTTGGCCGCTGATGTGCTATAATAGAAAACGAAAGTTTCTGAAAAATCCTTGGGAGGATGTTCCAATGGCAAAGAGACATAGAACAGATGAGCGTCCAACCATTGCGCAGATCGCGCAAATCGCGGGCGTCTCGGTGCCAACTGTCTCGAAGGTCTTGAATGATCGTGCAGACGTGGCACTGCCCACCCGCAAACGAGTTGAGCGGGTGATTGAAGAATACGGCTTTGTGCGCAATCGTGCGGCTCGCGCTTTACGCAAAGGAAAAACCGGGCTGGTGGATCTGATCTTGCCGCGTCTGGACGACGAATATTATTTACCAATTTTAGAGGGAGTGGCTCAGGTGCTGCGCGAGGCTGGGGTTCGCCTGGTCCTGACCTCGACCAATTACCAACCCGAACAAGAGGTGCAATGGATCGATACGGTTACCGACCACTCCACAGATGGTATTTTGCTGGTCCTCCCATCCGATGAGGCCATTGAGCATCTCGAACGCTCAGGTTGGCCCTTTGTACTCATCCACAATCAGCGCAGCCCGCGTTCCGGGGTACCCTCGGTGACCATTACCAGTTGGGAGGGCGGCTTTGTCGCAACCACACATCTGATCAGCCTTGGGCACCGGCGCATCGCCTATATTGGCAAGACCGCACAGGCGAGAGACGCAATCGAGCGCATCGCCGGCTATCGCGCAGCCCTGGACGCGGCCAATCTACCGCTCGATCCGCAGCTCCAGTGCGCTGGAAATTTTACCGAAGCCGATGGCTATACGGCAACCAGAGCCTTGCTGGAGCTGCCGGAGCCGCCCACGGCCATCTTCGCAGGCAACGATCGTCAGGCCGCGGGCGTCTATCGAGCGCTTCATGAACTGGACATGACGGTGCCTGGCGATATTAGTGTGATCGGTTTCGATAATCTTCCCTACACCGAAATCATGAATCCTCCCCTGACCACGGTACATGCACCACGCATGGAACTGGGACGCACGGCGGCGACAATGCTCCTGCGCCTGATCAATAGAGAAGCGCTGGACATGACGCGTGTAGTGCTGCCCACGGAGTTTATCGAACGCCAGTCCTGCCGGCCGTTATCTTTGGAAACAGAAGCAAAGTAGTAAGCAACGTCCTTACGAACTCTGTTCTGCTTGGGCCGTTCACGTCGGAAGCTCCATCAGGGCGTAGGAGATCGCGTCATCTTGTGTCATGGTTGATCCGATGCTCCACTGCTCTGCGAAGACGCTCTGATCCAATTCAGCACGTGCGGTCATGACGACCTTATCAAAGTCCTCCTGTTCGGTCGGGGGAAGCGGAGTGTGTGCTGCTACACGCAGTGACGCCGCCGCGGCACACAGTCTGGTGGCACGCTCATAGCTCCTTTCCGCACAGGCCACGGCGGCGATGCCTTCCAGGCACCAGGCGGTATAAGTGGCATTGCCCAGCCGCTGGTAAATCGCCAGGCTTTCCCGGTAGCGTCCCTTCGCTTGCTCATAGTCCTGCTGCTGGCGGGCAAGGTGTCCCAACAGGGTGAGGATATTGGCGATGCCCCAGGTCATCTCGTAGGCACGCACCAGGGCGAGAGCTTCCTCCAGAAACTCGGTGGCACGTGCGACCTCCCCGCGCTTGCGTGCAATCTCGCCAAGATTGAGCAGGGCAAGGCCCATTGCAGCCACATCTCCTGCGCGTTTGGCTACAGCATAACTTTCAGTGAAGTGGGTAGCAGCCTCCTCTTGCGAACCTGTAGCCAGAGCGATGGAACCGAGCATAGCCAGTACGTTGCTGATGTCGGCCTGATCTCCCGTTCGCTCGGCCAGCGCCAGTGCCTCTCCGGCTAATGCTGCCGCGCGGTCGGTTCTCCCAAGGTGCATAGCCAGGCGCGAGGCGTAATAGAGTGCTCTGCTGCGGACAGTGGCCGGGGCCGCCTGCGCCCCAGCAGCCTCGTCCAGCGCCAGCATCCGTTCCAGCCACATGTTCCCCTCGCTCATCTGGCCACGCTTCATCCAGAACAGTCCAAACCACGTTGCCAGCCTCAAGCCGAGCGCCACTTCCCCTCGCTCATACGCCCAGTGCAGTGCCGCGCGTCCGTTGGCCGATTCCTGCTCGAGGTGCGCTTCGCGGCTCCCCTGGCCTGGTCCAACGCGTTCCGCTTCCTCGGCGAGCGCCGCGTAATACTCGGCATGGCGCCGTTGATAGAGGTCCTCTTCGCCTCCTGCTCGCAGTTGTTCGACCACATACTCGCGAATCACTTCGAGCAGACGATAGCGCGTTAGACCCTCTCGCGTGGTCTCCACTTGGATGAGGCTGGCATTGACGAGAGCCGCAATGGTCGAAAGCCCCACATCGGAGGCGATGGATTCCTCGCCCTGACAGACGGCCTCTACTGCTGCAAGCTGGCAGCCTCCCATAAACACGCCCAGCGCACACAACCACTGCTGTTCAGTGGCCGTAAGCAGGTCGTAGCTCCAGGCGATGGCTTCACGCATCGTCCGCTGGCGCTCCGGCAGATCCCTGGCACCTCCACGCAGGAGCAAGAGCCGCTGCGAGAGGCGCTCCAGCAACACCGGGAGGGAAAGCACCCTGACGTGTGCTGCCGCCAGTTCGATGGCTAGCGGCAGTCGGTCCAGCTGGTCACAAATGGCTGCCACCGTAGGTAAGTTGTTATCCAGACCCGGCTGCACCTGCTGCGCTCGCTCGCGAAAGAGGGCCATGGCAGCGGCTTGCGATAATGGAGTCAACACCAGTTGTTGTTCAGCACGCAGGTGCAAGGGCACCCGGCTCGTGACCAGCACCTGCAAGCGTGGACAGTTCGCGAGCAGATCGGCTATGAAGTCTGCCGTGGAGAGGACATGCTCAACATTATCGAGAAGCAGCAAGCACTGTTTGTCCTGGAGGAAAGCACGCACCTGCTCGGAGAATGCATGATCCGCCTGTTCACGCAGTCCCAGCAAGTGCGCCACGGTCTGTGGAACGAGCGAAGGATCGCGCAGAGCCGTCAGGTCAATCCAGACGAGGCCATCGGCAAAGCTGTCGCGGAGGTCGTGTGCGATCTCGAGCGCGAGCCGGGTCTTACCTACCCCTCCGGGCCCGGTCAAGGTGAGCAGACGCACCCCGCGCTCTCGCAAAAGGTCAAGTGCCTGTGCGACTTCCTGCTCCCGCCCGAGCAGAGCAGTGGGTGGGAACGGAAGTACCTGCAGGGGAGCGGCTTTCGCGTCCTCTCTCGGTAAAGCAGGCCGGGCCGCGGCAAACAGCGTAGCCCGCCGCTCGGCAGAGAGACTCATAGCGCTCGTCAACATATCAAGCGTATCATAGCGCGGCGCACGGCTGAGGCCTCTTTCCAGGTCGCTGATCGCCCGAGTACTGAGGTTGGCGCGTTCAGCTAATGCCTCCTGTGTCAGCCCAGCCGCCATGCGATAGCGCTTGAGCAGCGCCCCAAAGGTCGTCGGCTCCATTTCCCCTGCTCTCTAGTACGGTCTGCCATGATGAGCAAAATATACCCAGACACTATCATATCACAGCATGCTGAGAGCAAACTGTGGGGAAATTGTGGGTCAACTTCATGGTGCAATCGAGCACGAACAGGTACACTTTCAGCAACGGTGAAACACCGCGGATGTCAGAGAGTTTCTCATGACTTATAGCTACAAAGGAGAATGAACCATGCTCCCTGAAGAACGCAAAGCCATCGCCCGACGAGCCGACGAAGCCATCAACCAGAAGAATTTGACGCCGCTCGATGACCATCCTGGCTACTGGCAGACCCGGCAAATTTTTCCCCTGCTCTTTCAGGCGTTCCCTGACGTGTCTTCCACCATCGAGCAGCAGACTGTCGAGGGAGAATGGGTGACGACCCGCACCACACTCCGCGGCACGCACCTGGGAGCGTTTATGGGAGTAGCCCCCACGGGCAAGGCGATTGAGATCATGCACATCTCGCTCGACCAGGTCGAAGAGGGCAAGGTTGTGGAGCATTTCGGCGTGTCGGACTGGCTGCGAGCGCTCATCGCCTTCGAGGTCCTGGCCGCACCGGCTCCGATCACGAGCACAGCAGTTCGCTAGCAGTATAGAAGGAGATAGAGGATGCATTATCGCGTCGCAATCCAGTGCGGTCAGTCAGCGACCTGGCAGTGGAAATCAACATCGCTCAGTTCCTTGCAAGCCCTGTTCCAGTGGCTGCAATGCTATCGGGCTTTACCCCGGAGCAATGAAATGATTCCAGGACCTTCTCATCTTGAGTCAGTTCAGGAACAGACACTGGCACAACGGCCTGGAAACCAGGAGAGCTTGATGCGCTTTTTAGTTAGAACCTCCGGGAGGTTGTTGATGGTGCTCAGGATGAGCCTGAAACCTGTTGGATACAGGATACCCAGGCACCTTACGCCAGGACCAGTGTCGTCCCTGGGATCACCACACCATTGATGCTCCTGATAGCGCCTTCCTCCGTCAGGAAGATCGGAGGAGAATCCACATGTTTTAGATGATTTCAAAAAAAGAAAGGAAAACAAAATGTACATCTTTGCTGTCCGAGCGAAAGTTCAACCCCGGAAGGCTGAAGAGTTCGCCCAGAAGTGGAAGGACTTCTACGGCTCGCGCACCAGCGATTTGCCAGAGTTCCAGCAGGCCTACTACGCGGCTGATCGAGCGACGGATACCACGCTGGCGGTGTGGGTATGGAGTGCTAAGCCAGATGAGGCACAGTTGCGCCAGGCCATGCAGGAATTCTCTGCCCAGATCCGTGATCTGACAGCCGGGCCTCCCTCCCCGGAGTGGTACGAGGTCCTTCAACACATCTAGTACACAGCCCACTTTGCTGTGCTGAACGGTTGGTCGCCAGGGGCAGTATGACTCACGGCAGATGTAAGGCATGCTGTCACCCATCGACCAACCATTTCGGTGCACGGTAGCAACATTTCTAACTTCCGAAATCCCTTACAAGTTACAAGTGAAGACACTCTCTTCTTCTCAAACAATGCAAGAAATATCTTTCTGTTCTCATCACCTCGATCTAGCGGTTGAGCGCTGGCATCACCTCCGAGACCAGCAGCTCGAGTGTTGTCAGGTCTGGAAACCCACCGATGGACAGCATGAAGTAATCGACGCCCAGATCGACGAACTGCTGCATCTGCTCTCTCACTTGAGCAGCAGTGCCGACGAAGGCTCTCTCACCGCTGAAGTTGT
>VBHV01000657.1 GCA_005881995.1 Chloroflexota bacterium
CAAGCATCACTTCTGCACCATGAATGGCGGAGCCTCGGTTGAAGAAGCCCTGGCAGCCAACGACCTCATTTCGCGTCTGGAGACAACCTACATTGGCCTGGAGGGCATCCAACCCGTCGCCAACAGCATCCGCCGCCGCATCCAGGACGGCTCTATCCCACTATTTGAAGACTATAGCAACTATGGCTATGCTACGCGCACCATCGCTGGCCGTTACGGTTGGCCCTTTGCCCCGTTGATGGCCGAACTGGGCAGCGATGTACCCGAATACGACGTCTTCGGCAAAGCTGGCCTGCGCGGGAGAAACGCTGATGGCAGTTGGATCGACCCGCGTATCCCACCTAAGAAATTCGCCGTCATCGATGATCCATTCGAAGGCTGGGGCCTGCGCCCTCATGCATTCGAAGGTGGAGATACGACTGCCAACAAGACGATGGCTCTTGATCGCATACGTGAGTCCGATAAATATACGGGCAAAAAAGGCGTCAAAGTCATACTTGTACCACCTGTCATTCCAGAGGTCACGGTCATTCGCGCGCAACGTGTCGCAATTGACGGCACGGTGCGCCTTGAAGGCATTGCTGGCCCGGATAATGAACAGGCCATGTGTGCCAAAACATTGATCGTCGAGTGCGAGCAGATAGTACCGTCCGATGAGCTGCGCGCCGCGCCTGAACTGAATCACCTGCCAGCCCATATCACCACCGCCATCGTTGAACAGCCCTTTGGCGGCTATCCCTCGGCGGTACCAAATTACTACGACTACGACTGGGACTGGTTTGTCGGCTATGGTCGGCTCAATCGCAAGAGTAAAGAAGAAGTCACCGATTGGTGGAATCAGCATGTCGTTGATACGAGGGACGACTGGGACTACTTACAACGGATCGTAGGAATGAACCGCCTGTTCGAGCTGCGCTCTACTCCGGGCTATGGATATCGCGCTGATCTCAAACGGCCAATGTAATTCGAGTGTACAACAGGAGCATATAATGCAACAAATTTCCGATGATGCCTACGATGCTTATCTTAAAGAACGAGGGCTAACGCGCGAACAGTACACCACCAATGAACTGCTGGCAGTAGCGGCTGCGCGCGAAGTGCCAAATGGCGCTTTCGTGTTCGCCGGCACGGGTCTTCCACTGCTTGCCTCCATGCTGGCACAGTTCACCGTCGCCCCGAATATGACGCTGATTATGGAAGCGGGCATCGTGGGACCCCGATTGGAACACCTGCCTATCTCGGTCTCAGACCCACGCGGCTGTCTGCATTCGAGCATGGTCTCCAACATGGCCGATACCTTCGGCACCACCGCTTTACGCGGCTACTGCACCGTCGGTATGTTGGGTGGCGCCGAATGCGACATGTACGGCAACCTCAACTCAACCATCATCGGCGGCTACTGGCCCGCCGGAGTCTCAGACACGGGTCATGGACCTCATGTGCGCTTCGCCGGGAGCGGTGGGGCCAACAATATCGCCTCGTTCGCCGACAAAGTGCTGGTCGTCATGGTGCAGGAGGCGCGCCGCTTCCCCGAACGTGTCGAATACCTGACCAGCGTGGCTGGCTGGCGCGGCCCACATGAGAAGAAGGAGTCCCGCTGGGACTATGGTCTCGGACGCGGCGGAGAACTGGTCATGATCAGCGACCTGTGCATTATGCGCAACAATCCTGAGACTGGCGTCCTCCAGCTTGACACCGTATTCCCAGGCATCAGTGTCGATGATGTGGTGGATAATACTGGCTGGCCGCTTGATACAAGCAAAGCCAAAGAGTTGCCACCGCCTACAGAAGCCGAGTTGAGGGCGTTACGTATGCTGGTTGATCCCAGCCGTATTTACCTGGGTCGCAAGACCAAACGCGAAGCTGCCGCGCAGCAAAAGTAAGTTCTTCTGCATCCACGCGACATAAAAAGGCGACTGCGTGGTCGCCTTTTTATGTCGCGTGGATGCAGAAGAACTTACTTTTGCTGCGCGGCAGCTTCGCGTTTGGTCTTGCGACCACTCGGCCCCGATCCCACCGGCCCACAGTTGGAAGGCTGGACGCTGCTCGCCGCGTTAGCTGCTCGCACCGAGCGCCTGCGCGTTGGCTTGATGGTGACGGGCAATATTTACCGTCATCCCGCCGTGCTTGCAAAGATGGGAGCAACGGTCGATATCATTTCGCATGGGCGACTGGACTTCGGCATCGGCGCAGGCTGGAATGAGCTTGAATGCCGTATGTACGGCATCCCGCTCTACCCGCCAGGAGAGCGCATCCGCCGGTTAGGCGAGGCATGTGAAGTCATCAAGAGGCTATGGACAGAAACCGTCGCGAATTTTGATGGGAAGTACTACCAGCTCAAGGATGCGCGTTGTGAACCGAAGCCCGTGCAAAAGCCAAATCCGCCCTTTGTTATCGGCGGT
Organism: Chloroflexota bacterium; assembly: GCA_005881995.1. The sequence continues at coordinate 2,403 of VBHV01000657.1, forward strand.
AGTGGTGAGCAATTGACGTTGCGCATAGTGGCACAGTATGCCAATATCTGGAACTTCGTCGGCGGCTCCGTCGATACGCTCCGCCATAAAAACGAGGTGCTGAATGGTCACTGCGCTGCCATCGGACGCGACCCCAGGACCATCGAGCGCTCCATCCAGATCGCTGTAAACTTCAATAACCCGGCAGAAACCCTCAACGAGATAAAGCCGTACATAGAGGCTGGCGCAACACACATCATTTTGAATTTAAGAGCGCCTTACCCCGAAAACATCGTTCACCGTCTGGCAGAAGAGATTGTCGCACCAATGAAGCGAGAATTTGAGGGAGGATAGAAAAAGCCATTGAGAGCATAGCCGCCAGCAAGAAGCGCTCGTAGCCATAGTACCTACCAACACTTTTTCGATGACGGGGACCGGATGCCCACCAGGGGCATCCCTACACATGAGATAGCCCCTCACCTCTCCCCACATCAGCCTCTTCCTCGCTGGGGAAAGGATGGGGAGGGGTAAGTCGAAATGTAGTGACGCCCCTGGTGGGCGTCATGCTACCTACAAGGCGCTCCCAACAATCTCCTCAATTGAAGCAACACCCTCTCGCTTGAGAAACGCCTCAATCCCCTCGACAATCTCAACCCCTGCGCGTGGATTGACAAAATTGATCGTGCCAACCTGGATCGCCGATGCACCCGCCATCAGAAATTCGAGCGCATCACCGGCATTAGCAATCCCTCCAATCCCGATAACCGGCACATTTGGATGCGACGCGCGCAATTCACACGCCACTTCGTAGACCATGCGCAAAGCAATCGGTTTCACTGCCGGGCCAGATAAGCCGCCGGTACCATGAGCGAGTACGGGACGCCTGGCGCGTGTATCGACGCTATTGGGTGAGAGTTTCACTATGATTGGAAGCGTCGTAGCGCGGCGCACCGCGGCCGTGACATCCGCGACCGCCTGAGGGTCCGCGCCAAAGACGGCTCCCCCGGCGCGTAGATTGGGACAGGAAACATTGACCTCGATACCCGCTACCCCCTCAACACCCTCGATCCGTTCAGCAACCTCAACAAATTCCTCGATGGTTTCACCCGCGAT